>JAFSTR010000112.1 GCA_017445665.1 Butyrivibrio sp.
GATCATTTTCTTCAACTTCCGTCCTGACAGAGCAAGAGAGATCACACACTGCTTCTGTGATGATGAGTTTGATAAGTTTAACAGAGGACCTCGTAAGGATGTAACTTACGTATGCTTTACTGATTACGATCCTCTTATTCCTAACAAGGAAGTTGCATTCAAGAAGGTACAGCTCACAAACACATTTGGTGAGTGGCTTGCAAACAAGGGCCTGAAGCAGGCTCGTATCGCTGAGACTGAGAAGTATGCTCACGTAACATTCTTCTTCAACGGTGGCGTTGAGCAGCCCAATGAGGGTGAGGACAGAGTACTTGTTAACAGCCCTAAGGATGTTCCTACATATGACCTTAAGCCTCAGATGAGTGCTCCTGAGGTTTGCGAGAAGATCCTTGATGCTATAAATTCCCAGAAGTATGACGTGGTTGTAGCAAACTTTGCTAACCCTGACATGGTTGGACACACAGGTGTTATTCCTGCAGCTGTTAAGGCTATCGAGGTTGTTGACGAGTGCGTTGGCAAGATTGTAGATGCTATCAAGGCAGTCAATGGTACACTGTTTATCTGCGCTGACCACGGTAATGCAGATATGATGGTTGATTATGAGACAGGAGAGCCTTGGACAGCTCACACAACAAACCCTGTTCCTTTCATTCTTGTTAACTACGATCCTGCATATACACTTGCAGAGGGCGGATGCCTTGCAGATATCGTTCCTACTCTTATTGAGTGCATGGGTGAGGAGCAGCCAAAAGAAATGACAGGAAAATCTCTTCTTATTAAGAAATAATTGACTGATTCCTGCTATTGTGCTATAGTTACTCTTGCGTGTTTTTAAAGATAGTATTACCTTTGGAGGTTTGATCGTGAGCGTTTTAGGATATGTTGTCGGAGTTTTATTTATCATAGTATGTGTCGCACTTGTAGGTCTTGTGCTTGCTCAGGAAGGCAAGAATCAGGGACTTGGTGCAATTCAGGGAACAGTTGAGAATACATATTGGGGCAGGAACAAGGGACGTTCAAGAGAGGGCGTACTTAAGAAAGTGACTATTGCTCTTTCAGTTCTTTTCATTGTTTGCGCAATCGTTCTTAATATGGGAATTCTTTAATTCCCTAATTTCTTTTGATGAATTGTTTTAAGGCACTCTAATTTAATTAGGGTGCCTTGTTTTATAGGTAGAGTTTATGAGTAAAGGAAAGCGCTTAAAGCGCATGGATGAGAGCCTTAGCGGCGGAAAAAAGAATAACAAAAGCTACGTGGTTGGTCAGTTTATCAGTAATGCCAGGGGCTTTGGCTTTGTGGAAGTAGAAGGGATGGAGGAAGATATCTTTATCCCTGAAGACTATGTTCACGGAGCCTTTCATACAGATACGGTTGAGGTTGAGCTTCTCCCTGATTCACAGGGCAGACGCCAGGAGGGCCGTATCAGAAATATACTGGTAAGAGGAATTGAAGAGATAGTGGGAACTTACCAGGGCGAGAAGAACTTTGGTTTTGTAGTTCCGGATAATGGCAAGATCACAAGTGATATCTTTATTCCAATCGAGCACCACGGGGCTGCTGTGACAGGAGATAAGGTTGTGGTAACTATCACAGACTACGGTGATCCTCTCAAGCGCAAGAAGCCTGAGGGTAAGGTTAAAGAGGTTATTGGAAATATCAATGACCCTGGTGTTGATATTCTATCTATCGTCATGGGATATGATATTCCTTATGAGTTCCCTGAGAAGGTTATAAATCAGGCAAACAGATGTCCCGATCAGATCAGTGAGGCTGATATGTACGGCCGTAAGGACCTTAGGGATGTTACCATGGTCACCATTGACGGCGAAGATGCCAAAGACCTTGATGATGCAGTAAGCCTTCATATAGATGAGGAAGGCCTTTATCATCTTGGTGTTCATATTGCTGATGTTACCAACTATGTGCAGGAGAGCTCTGCCCTTGACAGGGAGGCACTTAAGAGAGGCACCAGTGTTTACCTGGTTGACAGAGTTATCCCTATGCTTCCGCACAGACTCTCAAACGGAATCTGTTCTCTTAACCACGGTGAGGACAGGCTTGCTCTCAGTTGCCTTATGACCTTTGATAAGAACGGGGGTCTTCTTGATCACGAGATTGCAGAGACCGTGATCAATGTCAATGAGAGAATGAATTACTCTGACGTTGCTAAGATTTTAGAGGATGAAGATCCTGAGACCATAGAGCGCTACAAAGAGCTTGTTCCTATGTTTAAGGAAATGGCTGAACTTTCAGCTATCCTTAGGAAAAAGAGGGAGAAGAAGGGTGCTATAGACTTCGACTTCCCGGAGTCCAAGATACTTCTTGATAAAGAAGGCAACCCCATCGATATCGTTCCTCATGAGAGAAACACAGCGACTAAGCTAATTGAGGACTTTATGCTTGCTGCAAACCAGACGGTGGCAGAGCATTTCTTTTACCTGCAAAGTCCTTTTGTATATCGTATCCACGAACAGCCGGATCCTGACAAAATGGCTACTCTGGCAACCTTTGCCGGACACCTCGGTCATCATATGAAGATCCGGAATGACGGAGAGATTAGGCCAAAAGAGATACAGAAGCTCCTCAAGAATATTGAGGGCAGCAAGGAAGAGGCCGTTATCAGCAGAATGGCTCTTCGAAGCATGATGCAGGCTAAGTACAGCACTGAGTGTACGGGTCACTTCGGACTTGCTTTTGACTTCTATTGTCACTTTACATCACCGATAAGGCGATACCCCGATCTTCAGATCCACAGGATCATCAAGGACCACTTAAGGGGAAGGATGAATGAAGCCAAGGCTCGTCATTACAGTGAGATACTGGATGAAGTTGCAAAGCATTCATCCGAAACCGAGAGAAGGGCTGAGGAGGCAGAGAGAGAAACTGACAAGCTCAAAAAGGCCCAGTATATGGAGAATCATCTTGGAGAGCGCTTTGAGGGTGTGGTTTCAGATGTCACAGCCTGGGGACTTTTTGTCGAACTGGAAAATTCCTGCGAAGGCATGATCAGAGCAGCTTCCATGGAAGATGATTTCTATGTTTATGACGAGAACAATATGAGACTTGTCGGAGAGCGCTATCACAAGGAGTATACTCTTGGCCAGAAGGTATGGATCAAGGTAGTTGGCGCTGACAGACTCACCAAGGCTATAGATTTTAAGATCATTGATCCTGATATGGATGATGCCGGGGATGATTTTGTAGAGTACTCAGAGGCCAGAAAGGTTGCCGAGTTCAGAGCGAGCAAGGTAAGAAAGCTCATGGGAATTGCTCAGGAAGCATCTGATGAAGATGATGATGAGACTTACGACGAGGCTTCAGGGAAGAGATCAGAGCCTAAAAAGAGCAGGAAAAAAGTGAGCATCCGCGGAGAAATGGTGGATCTTAAGGATGTGGAACCTGATCCAAGGACTGGCAAACCTAAGCTTAAGAAGCCTGCAGGCAGGAAAGTGTACAAGGTACATAAGTACAAGAAGTCTGCTACCAGCAAGGCAGCAAGAAGCTCCCAGGGCAAGGGCAGAAAAAAGAAGAGATAACAATTACAGGTGATAAACAATGGCAGAAGATAACAAGGCAAGGAAGCTTGTCGCAAACAACAAAAAAGCATATCACGACTATTTCATAGAAGAGAAGTATGAGGCGGGAATTGAGCTCTTTGGTACTGAAGTTAAGTCTATAAGACAGGGCAAATGCTCAATCAAGGAGGCCTGGGTTACCATAGATAAGGGCGAAGCCTACATCAATGGAATGAATATCAGCCCTTATGAGAAAGGAAATATCTTCAACAAGGATCCTCTTCGCGTTAAGAGACTCCTTCTTCACAAGGCTGAGATCAGAAAACTTGATCAGCAGAAGATGACTGCAGGCTACACTTTAGTGCCCCTTGAAGTATATTTTAAGAACGGAAGAGTCAAGGTGGAGATTGGTCTTGCCAGAGGTAAGAAGCTATATGATAAGAGAGCTGACATGGCCAAGAAGGACCAGCAAAGAGAAGTAGAGAAAGAATTCAAGATGAAGTTCAAATAAGAAATGTGTCAGGATGAACTAAACCACCGGTATATTGCATTTAGCATAGAAATCCGATATACTGAGTAAGCAAATTGAATAAGGGTTAGTAAAGGTTTCGACAGGGATTTTGAAGCTGGAGAAGCTATCCGAAGGACGGTTGCGTTAAACCTCAAATTAAAATTAAACGCTAACGATAATTTAGCACTCGCTGCCTAAGTGCGGCGC
>JAFSTR010000113.1 GCA_017445665.1 Butyrivibrio sp.
AAGAGACTTTCAGAGAACAGATTTTTGTTCGGTGATTACATCACAGATTCTGACATCAGATTCTTTGTAACCATCGTGAGATGGGATACAAGCTACTTCAGAAACATAGGACCTACAAAGCACAGGATTGCGGATTATCCCAATATCTACGCTTACATGAAGGAACTCTACAACATTCCGGCCTTCAAGAATGCTACCTTTGTACATGACCTTGTACTTGGCAAAGGCGGAGACAGAGATGCACTCTTTGCAGATTATAACGTAAGAATTTCAAGCCAGATCGACTACGATAAGCTCTGGGCAGATGATGGCAGCAGAGCTGCACTTTCATCAGATCCAAACGGAGACATTTACCTTCGTCACCCTAAGGGAGAGACCGTAGAAGACTACCAGAGTGAGATCTCTGTTTCACACTGGAACTTTGAGTCACATGCTGACAGAGATCCTTCAGATCCAAAGAACAGCCCCTTAAGAGTTGATGCTAGCATCAATCCTCTTAAAGGTCTTTTGAAGAACGAATAATTACTATTAGCCGGGAGTAACACCATGGGAAAAGAGATTGCAGACGGGATCACGGATTCATTCATAAAGCTTGCTGAGATAGACGGCATCAGCTACGGGGAGCGAAAGGTTGCCGATCATCTGAAAAAGATATGGAAAGAGCTTGGAGTGACACTTGATGAGGATAGAGCAGGGGAAAAGATTGGCGGCGATACGGGAAATCTGTTCGCTGCCATACCCGGTAAGGGCGGGCTTAAGGACGCGGATCCCATTCTGTTTTGCGCTCACATGGACACAGTATCTCCCGGACTTGGTAAAAAGATAACTGTCCATGAGGACGGGAAAATAACCAGTGATAAAACTACAGTACTTGGGGCAGACGACAGAGCTGCCCTTGCTGTTATTTATGAAGGCTACAGACAGATACTTGAGGAAGGCGCTGATCACGCTCCGATAGAGCTTTTGTTTGCTCCTGCTGAGGAGACCTACACTGTTGGAGCATCGGCCTTTGACTATTCCGTGGTGAAGGCAAAGAAGGCCTTTGTTCCTGATTGCAGCGGAGACTTCGGGGTGTACTCATCCCAGGAGCCGACCCTTATCTACTTTGAGATAACTGTTAAGGGCAAGTCGGCGCATGCAGGGTTCGAACCGGAGAATGGCATAAACTCAATAGCTGCTGCTGCGTCTGCCATAAGCAGGATAAAGCAGGGCTGGGTTAATGATCACACATCACTTAACTTCGGTACCATCGAGGGGGGAACTGTCAGCAATGCAGTTTCTGCCAGGGTGTTGATAAAAGGCGAGATCAGGAGCGCTGTTCATGAGGATGCTCTTGCAGCGTTTGAGAATATCAGGATGGTTTTTGAAGAAGAGGCGGCTGTAATTGGAGCTTTTGTTGAGTTTTTCAGTGACATAAGGCTTAAGGCCTACAAGGCCAACGAGAACGAAACGGGAAGCGCACTTGAGCTTTATAACAGGGCACTTGCGGCGATCGGAGAAAGGTCTTTTCCCAAGAAATCATTCGGTGG
>JAFSTR010000114.1 GCA_017445665.1 Butyrivibrio sp.
ACATTTTGAGAATCAAAATGTGTCAAACTGTAACGTCCCCACTGACACACACCCACTGACTCACTGCATCAGATATTCAACAAATGACTTAGCAGCATCCACGCGCTGTGTATTTATAGCAATACCTGCAATAGGAGCTTCATCCGGATAAGCCTGACAGGACTCAAGTGCCTTTGAGTTTTCAAGGATGAAACCAACCGGAACTGGATCATCCATGTCCTCTTTGTCTACACGCTGGTAGGTAAAGTCTTCCTCGTACTGTTTGGCCATGACAGCGTATTTGTTGTTCTCGTCATATTCACCGGAAGTGATGTATGTTGTGTATTCCTCGGAATTTAAGTAGTCTATATATCCCTGATCCACATAGAAGATAGAGTCTGAAAGCTCTTTTAACTCATCCTCACTGTAAATGGTACGAAGATCGATGAAAGTATCCTGGGAAGCGTATCTGCCCATGGTGTTTTCATCGCCTACAATAACATCAAGATCGTGAGCTGCAAGCATCGCCATGATCTTCTCGCTGGTCGCAACTGAAGTAGTATCTACTATAGAAGACATGAAGTTAGAAGATGTATCTACTATTACAGCATAGCTTGATGTATCTATATCTGCATATTCTGCAAATCCGTCCTGAAGGATGCTCTGAGTCTCCATTCCCTTGTTGTTTATAAACATCGCATACATGGCATAGGGCTTGTTGTTGGCAATGTCTCTTATAGTAATAGCTACAAAGATAAGTACCGCTATGGCAACAAAGGTGTGGATCTTGTAGTATTCCCAGAAATAATCCCAGTGGGCTTTAAAGCCCTGACCCTTTAGTTTCTTCTGTTGTTCTTTTATCTCATCACGTACTGACATGAAAAATTCCTCCTGATTATCTTAGGACTCATTCGAGAATTTTACGTTTATTGGAAGGAACTGTCAAGCTTTCCAATGTTCCCCAAAGCTGTGATGGGGAACTGTTCTAAAGAAGAGTTTACAAATAAATAATACATTTTTTACGATAAAACAGATATAATAGAAATGATAAGTAAGAACATCGAAAAACGCTTGAAAGATTGGGAAAAGTAATATAACATAATCGTTAAAATTGATATTTTTTAAGGAGGAAGAGTTCTGTAATGGGTATCGATAACAATTATGTTGAGTGCCTGGTAGAGAGCAAGGCTTCACCGGCTGTGAAGATTTTAAGCTTTTTGTCTCTTGCGCTGGCCATTATTTTCTTTCTTTCCTCAATCTTTGGTATTCTGGGGATTGTAGGTCTCATCCTGTGCATAGGTGCAGGTGCTTTGTATTATTTCCTTACATTGAATGCAAATATCGAGTTCGAGTATCAGTACTGTGAGAGGGAGATCACAGTAGATAAGATCCTCAATAAGAGCAGACGTAAAAATGTGGCCAAGTATGATGTCAACAAGATGGAAGTACTTGCTCCATCACGCTCTTATCATCTCGATGAGTATAAGAATAAAACCCTGAAGGTGGTTGATTTTTCCGCAAGGCAGAAGGACCGCCAGCCTGACCCGACATATACCTTCATATATGACGGCAAGGAAAAGGTTATATTCGAACCAAATGCAGAATTTGTAGCAGCAGTTAAAAATGTGGCACCTCGCAAGGTGTTTAACGACTGAAAAGAATAAGGGAGAGCGAGACAATGGGACAGATTATCGGCGAAGGAATTACTTTTGATGACGTACTTTTAGTACCGGCATATTCACAGGTTATACCTAATCAGGTAGATGTTACTACATATCTTACAAAGAAGATCAAGCTTAACATTCCTATGATGAGTGCAGGAATGGACACAGTTACAGAGCACAGAATGGCCATCGCCATGGCAAGACAGGGCGGTATCGGTATCATTCATAAAAATATGTCTATCGAGGCTCAGGCTGAGGAAGTAGACAAGGTTAAGAGATCTGAGAACGGTGTTATTACCGATCCTTTTTCTCTTTCACCGGACCATACACTGGCAGACGCCGATTCTCTCATGGCTAAGTTCAGAATTTCAGGTGTTCCCATCACAGAGGGCAAAAAGCTCGTTGGTATCATTACAAACCGTGACCTTAAGTTCGAGAAGGACTTCTCCAAAAAGATCAAGGAAGTAATGACAAGTGAGAATCTTATCACAGCCAAGGAAGGGATCACCCTTGAGGAAGCAAAGAGCATTCTTGCCAAGTCCAAAAAGGAGAAACTTCCTATTGTTGACGACGATTATAACCTTGTAGGTCTTATTACCATCAAGGATATTGAAAAGACTATCAAGTATCCGCTTTCTGCCAAGGACGATCACGGTCGTCTTCTCTGCGGAGCAGGAGTTGGTATTTCAGCTAACTGTCTCGAGAGAGTAGCAGCCCTTGTTGATGCAAAGGTAGACGTAATTGTTCTTGATTCAGCACACGGACATTCAGAGAACGTTCTTAAATGTCTTCGTATGATAAAAGAGAAATTCCCTGATCTTCAGGTTATTGCAGGAAACTGCGCTACAGCAGCAGCTACAAAAGACCTTATCGAGGCAGGAGCAGATGCTGTTAAGGTAGGTATCGGACCGGGTTCTATCTGTACAACACGTGTGGTTGCAGGTATCGGTGTACCTCAGATCACTGCAGTTATGGATTGCTACAGCATGGCTAAACAGTATGGCGTTCCGATCATCGCCGATGGTGGAATCAAGTATTCAGGAGATATCACAAAGGCTATCGCAGCAGGTGCCAACATCGTAATGATGGGCTCCATGTTTGCCGGATGTGACGAGGCTCCCGGAGATTTCGAGCTGTTCCAGGGCAGAAAATACAAAGTTTATCGTGGAATGGGATCCATCTCAGCTATGGAGAACGGTTCCAAGGACCGCTACTTCCAGGAAGATGCCAAGAAGCTTGTTCCTGAAGGTGTAGAAGGACGTGTTGCCTACAAGGGAACAGTAGAAGATACAGTATTCCAGCTCATAGGTGGTCTCCGCTCAGGTATGGGATATTGCGGATGCGCTACAATTGAGGAACTCAAGGAGAACGGTAAGTTCATCAAGATGACTTCCGCAGCTCTTCGTGAATCGCATCCTCACGACATTCAGATCACAAAGGAAGCACCTAACTACTCTGTAGATGATAAGTAAAGCAAACTTCCTTATGTTATAAACTCTAAGTGCAAGGAGAGCTTGCATGCGCGACACTAACACACCAGCAGAACTTATGCAGGCACAAAACCAGGGCTCACTCTCTTCAGAGATAGGAGCTCTTGGTGAATTTGCGCCAAAAAACAGGGAAGAGCTGCAGGCCTGGCAGGATATGTTCTGTGAGATGGCCGGTGTGTATGCGCAGTGCCTCGACGGAGAAGGTGTCCCTATTACGGAGTTCTCCGGCAATGCACATGAGATAGAGATAATCAAAAAATATGTAACCCCCATCAGGATCCACAATATCTGTATGAGGGTTTCCGAGAGCGACCTTGAGGATCAGGCTGTGGAGATCACAGAGATTCCCAATCTCAGGCTCGCTGCGGTTGCAGTTAGCGGAGCAGACAGGATTGAAGCTGTCTGGATCGTTTGTGGTATCTTCACTGATGCCCAGTACGACCAGAGCTTTTTCCACTATCCGCCGATTGACACTTTCCAATATCAGATTTCCGAGAAGAAATTTTATAAGACTTTAGATCTTTTAAGAGAGACCCTTAATATCCTCATTAAAGTTGAGGCATCAAGGTCTCGTGCTGTTGCCATTAGCGAGGAGAGTAAGGCCCAGGAAATGGAGATGACAAGCTCCTTCCACAGAGCTGAGACCATGACAGAGATCGTATCTCTCCTGG
The DNA here is from genome assembly GCA_017445665.1 of Butyrivibrio sp. Lineage (GTDB taxonomy): Bacteria > Bacillota > Clostridia > Lachnospirales > Lachnospiraceae > Butyrivibrio. The sequence goes on from JAFSTR010000114.1 coordinate 3,805, forward strand.
ACAGCGACGATGGCATTGAGGAAGTGATGGCTCAGGTTTTGTCCAAGCTCTGCTCTTATCTTCAGATAAGCAATGCTTTTACCTGCAAGATTCATCATGGAACCCTTATGGATATCATTGTGCAGTGGACACAGCCGGGAGTCCGAAAGCTCTTTTCCGAGACGACAGATCAGGAGGTATGCTGGTTCCTTGGCAATTCCAAGGCGATAGCCATATCCAGCGACACCCAGATGAATGCCGGTGAGCGAGAACAGATTGAGAACCTTGGAATAAGGGCACTGGTGGCGATGCCCATCGTGATAAACGGTGTTCCGGCTTTTTACGCCTGCCTGACTGAGAACAGGGAGAACAGGGTCTGGTCCATTGATGACATCAAGTTCATCAACGACTCGATCAGGATCCTTCAGAGTATCATCACAAAGAGACTGCAGACCAATTCCCTGGCAAGCTCTTTTGCCTCACTGGAGGCGGTGCTTGATAATGTGGGAAGTTCGATCTACGTAAGGGATATAGCATCAGGTATACTGCTCTTTGCCAACAGAAGTTTTAAAAAGACCTTTAGCAAGGAGCTCACCGAGAACCGGCTTGTGGAGCTGTTTGAGGGAAATATCCCGCCAAGGAGCCACAGCGGAAATTACGAAGTACATCACAGGGACAGAGAGAAGTGGTATGACGTTTACTACACAAGGATCAAGTGGGTAGACGGAAGGCCTGTTTCTCTTTGCGCCATTTATGATATTACGGAAAAGAAATTGTACCAGAAGCGCATAGAACAGCAGGCATATACTGACTTCCTGACAGGTCTTTACAACAGGATGTGCTGTGAAAAGGATCTGGCAAGATATGTGGATGAGGCCAGAACAACCGGCAGAAGCGGTGCTCTTATGTACCTTGACCTGGACGATTTCAAGCATATAAACGACAGCCTCGGCCATCAGT
>JAFSTR010000115.1 GCA_017445665.1 Butyrivibrio sp.
CACAGGTAAACGCCGCGTTGGTAAGCGCCTTGCGCTCTGGGCTGCACATCTTAGATACGGCTACGCGGGTGAGTACACCGGACCCACACCTATTCCTGTTTCCGTTAAGGTTTTGGGAAATGGGCTTATAAAGGGCAGCACAGTGGAGATCATGTTTGATCATGCTGATGGAATGGTGGCAAGGGATATTGGTAAAGGCACCGAGATCCGCGATTTTGTTGTGGTGGATGATAAGGGAAAAGAGACTGAGGTTAAGGCAGAAATTATCGGTGAAAAGATCCGCCTTCAGACAAATTTAAAGGCAGATAAAATAAAGAAGGTCAGATACCTGGTTGCATATACTTATTCGGGAGCAATGATCTATAATAAGGCCAATCTCCCTATGGGACCGTTCGAGTTGGATGTAGATTAGTCACAAATTATATGAGTGAGAAAGAAATTGGATGAGGGCGGATGAAATTGCTACTCAGGCAACCGCTGGGTCGTTGCTCGCGGCCGGCACTTAGCGCCTGTCCTTTAGGCGCTTAGTACCGTTGCCAGCGAGGACGAGCGAGAGCGTGCCCAAGGTGACTGAGTCAATTTCTGACGGCATCATCCAAGACCTTTCGGGCTTCCTTATTTGGAGTAAGTACGGCCTTCCACGTCGGCGCCCTGGAGATACATCTTGCGGTACTCGGTAGGGGAGCAGCCGTTCATGTCCTTGAAGACGCGGTTGAAGGTAGAAAGTGAGAAGAACCCGGACTGCAGAGCAATGTCCATCACTGACAGGTCGGTATCGCCAAGGAGTTCCTGGGCCATCATTACACGGCGTTTTGTGATGTACTGATAGCAGGAGATACCCATGGAGGACTTGAAGAGCCTCTCGAAATGGTACTTGGAGAAGCCTGCGAGCTCTGCAAGCTGTTCAACCGACAGATCCTCACTTCTGTGGGAATCGATATAGTTTGTAACTGCAACAAGCTTTTCAATGTTTTTAGACTGGGAATCTGAAGTGCCTGAGGGAACGATCGCATCTACGAGATGCATGCTTCCTATCTGGGCAAGGATCAGAGTGACCAGAGAATATACAGAAATCTGAAGAAATTCATCGCTCTCTCCGTAGAGGCGCTCAATCTCCCAGAAATAGTTCTGGAGGCGCGCGGCTTCAACAGGGAACTGGCTCTGCTTTACATGAACGTAGGGTGGGAGAGTCTTAAGGAGAGGCACCATGAGAGATACCTGTGAATAGCGGGTGAAGTCAAAGAGAAGGATCATCTTCTCTCCGCCCGGTGCAACAGAGAGGTACTCGTGAAGAGTTCCGGGAGCGATCAGCATGATGTCTCCGGGAACACAGTTAACCACTGCGGATGAGTCGTTGTGGAATTTAACCTGGAATGATCCGGATAAAGGAAGGATAAGCTCAACTTCATTGTGCCAATGAAGCGGATATTCGTTAAGAGTATTGTGATATAGAAGTACGCCCTTAAGAGTGTCGTAGTATATATCTTCTCGTGACTGAGCGTTAATATCTTCGATCATGGATCATCATCCTCCGATTTATGTTAACTCGTAGTTATTCTAGCATCATACGCCCATGGCGTGCAAATATAAATATTTGTGATACAGAAGGGAAAAGTTTTATGGGAACAACTGATTGGACACAGCTTTGGTTGAATTATCACAGAGCCTACGAGGGCGAAGGCACATGGAACATCGCGCTTGAAGGCTTTGAAAGCTCAGACGCTGTTGTATCAAATGCAATTTGCGAGTTTAAAAAAGCAGTAGTACTCCTGATCGGAGAACAGGTAACAAACACAGCTGACAGTAGTAGCAGATCATTGACACTTAAGATCACAAATGATGCAGAAATCCCTGCAGAGGGCTATGCCATCGAGGGAGGCTCAGACGGAATTGCCCTTAAGGCATCTGATGCAAATGGCGTGCTCTATGGGGTATTCGCAATTCTCAGGCAGATTTCCTGCGGCAGACGAGCTGACGAAGTAAAAGAGACTGCATCTCCGTCGAACCCTTTAAGAATGATGAACCACTGGGATAACATGGATGGCAGCATCGAGCGCGGATATTCGGGAGAGTCATTTTTCTTTGAAAACGAAGAAATTGTTACAGGCGCCAGAACAAGAGATTATGCTCGCTTTATGGCCAGCATCGGGATCAATGGCGTTGTCATAAATAACGTAAATGTAAAAGGGGCAGCATCTTACCTCATTACAGACAGATACTTTGATAAGTTAAAAGAGCTTTCTAAAATCTTTGAAGGCTATGGAATAAAGCTCTACATGTCCTTGAACTTCGCATCTCCGATAGAGATCGGAGGCATGGAAACCTGCGATCCTCTTGATAAAGAGGTCATCTCCTGGTGGGAGAAGAAGATAAAGGAAGTTTACGATAATCTCCCGAACCTTGGCGGATTCCTTGTAAAGGCAGATTCCGAGGGAAGACCGGGACCCTTCACCTACGGAAGGACTCAGGCGGACGGTGCCAATATGCTCGGAGATGTGATCGCTCCTTATGGCGGCATCATCATCTGGAGATGTTTTGTATATAACTGTACTCAGGACTGGCGTGATACCAAGACTGACAGGGCAAGAGCGGGCTATGATTACTTTAAGGATCTTGACGGGGCTTACCACGGAAACGTCATACTTCAGATCAAGAATGGTCCTATGGATTTCCAGATCCGCGAACCCGTCTCACCGCTCCTTGGCGGCCTTACAAAGACCAACCAGATGCTGGAGGTTCAGGTAGCCCAGGAATATACAGGTCATCAGATTGATCTTTGCTATCTTATCCCGCTGTTCAAGGAGGTTCTCGACTTCCACACACATTGTGCTCAGGAAAAAGACACTGTGGCAGATGTTGTCAGTGGCCGTACCATGGGCAACAGACTCGGCGGAATGGCAGCAGTCATCAATACCGGAAATGATATGAACTGGACCGGAGATGACCTTGCGGCAGCCAATACCTACGGATTCGGAAGATTGTCTTTTAACACGGATCTCACAGCTGAGGAGATCGCAAGAGAGTGGATAAGGCAGACGCTGAGCCTTCCTCAGAAGGAAGAGGATATTCTCTGTAACATGCTCCTTAAGTCCCGCGAGATTTATGAGAGATACACATCACCACTTGGAATCGGCTGGATGGTAACTCCTAACGGCCACTACGGACCAAGCGTTGACGGATATGAGTATTCAAGGTGGGGAACTTATCACAGGGCTGATCACCTCGGAATAGGTGTAGACAGAACAGATAAAGGCACGGGATATGCTCAGCAGTACTACCCGGAAAATGCAAAGCTTTATAACGATCCGAAGACTTGTCCTGAGGAGCTGCTTTTGTTCTTCCATCATATTCCTTATACCTGGGAGCTTAAGAGTGGCAAGACACTGATCCAGCATATCTATGACAGCCATTTCCAGGGTGAGGAGGAAGCGCGAGGCCTTGCGTCAGACTGGGAGAGCATAAAGAGTGCAGTCCCTGAAGATGTCTATGCGAGGGTAAAAGAAAGGTTCGACCTTCAGCTTGATAACGCCAGGGAATGGAGAGATCAGGTCAACTCCTATTTCTTCAGAAAGAGTGGTATCCCGGACGAAAAAGGACGAACCATTTATTGAGCTGAGAGGACTTGGTGAGGTATTATCGAACCTAGTCCGAACGTGTTCCGGCGAGCGCTCGCGTGAGAGCGGAACTTCCCTGGCGTTACCCCACGCGGTTCGATAACTGATACTGCTTGGGCGACATACCGATCTGGGTGGAAAAACGCCTGGAAAAGCTGGAATAATTGTTGTAACCCACCATGAAACACACATCGTAGGGGGAATTGTTTTCCAGCAATAATTTTTGTGCAAGAGCAATTTTTTTTGCATTTATGTAATGTTTTAAAGAGTCTCCGGTAGCTTCACTGAAGGCACGGCTCAAGTGGTCACTGCTGTAGTGAAGCTCCGCAGACATGGTATTTATAGTGATCTCGTCAGTGAGATGTTTATCGATGTACTCCAGCACTTTTGCCACGGCGACGGGCATGGTGCTGCTTTTTTTCTGAGGTGGAACGTTTTCTGAATACTTGCATGTCAGAAGCAGGAACTCGGCAAGGTAAGCCTTTGCCAAAACACTGTGGCCATAGCAGTCACTGTGCAGGGCTTCCTCAAGCTTTTTTGCCACAGAAATAAATTTGGGAATTGAATCCTTGGGAATGCGCAGGTGATTCATGTTTGCGGAATCCGTGCTCCTGAAGAGAGTGCTGAAATCGGTCTCGGAATCCCCGAGATTCTTGAGGTACTCATACTGTACGTTGATGACGATCCTCTCATATCCGCTGACATCCTCAAGGTCGACACCGTGGAAAACCAGCGGGCTTATAAAGAAAATGTCCCCGGGCTCCATCTTGAAAAGCTCGGGTTCCACCATCATATTTACATCCCCCTTTAGAAAAAGAACAACTTCATAGCCGTCATGGTTGTGAACGGTACTGATATCGGTGGGATCAACACGAGCCTTCTTGTGCTCGCAGATGATCTCGCTGTCTATGACGGTATACGGGAAATTCAGACACTTTTTCATACCTCTCCTTTTGCCCGGGAAAAGAGCTTGTGCATTATATATCGGAAAATGCAAAAAATATATGGTTTTTTGTGTATTTGTATTAAAATCCTATGCCCTATTATTTATTTATAGCATTCAAATGGGGAAACATCAACAAGCAGTAGTAATGAGCAGGACCTGGTGGGGGTAAAAGTGTCAAAGATCAGTTTTGATAACAGGTTAATGTTTACCTACGAATCTAAGTCTTTTCCCGGAGTCAATAAGGTTGCAGCTTTAGTAAGGCAGGACCTGTACCTGGTAACAGGATTTCATGCAGGGGAGTACACAAAGGGATGTAAGTGCAAGAACCTGATCATCTACGGAACTGTCGATAAGAGCGATTACCTTGACGAACTGGAGGCGAACGGTCTTATAGATTTGGAGGAAGTGAGGGGTAAGTGGGAAGTCTACAGCTTTCAGGTTATAGACAGACCCATGGATGGTGTTGAGCATGCGGTAGTCATCGCGGGAAGCGATAAGCGCGGAACCATCTACGGATTATTTCACTTATCGGAGCTGCTTGGTGTATCACCTCTTGTAAATTGGAATCATGTTCTACCCAAAAGGAAGAAAAACGCTTTTTTGACAGACGAAGTAAACACGGTAAGCAAAGAGCCGTCTGTTAAGTACCGCGGATTTTTTATAAATGATGAATGGCCTGCATTTGGAAACTGGGCCACAGAGCACTTCGGCGGTATAAACGCCAAGTGCTATGAGAGAGTTTTTGAACTGCTCCTTAGACTTAAGGGGAATTATTTATGGCCTGCCATGTGGGCATCAAACTTCAGCATGGACGGACCGGGACTTGAGAGTGCGAGACTTGCAGATGAGTATGGCGTGGTAATGAGCACTTCTCACCACGAACCCTGCATGAGGAGCGGAGAGGAGTACAGACTCCTTCGGGGAGAGAACTCGATCTACGGAGATGCCTGGGATTTCAGGGCAAACAGAGAGGGCATAATCCGTTTCTGGAGAGACGGACTTATAAGAAATAAGTCCTTTGAAAATGTAATAACTCTTGGAATGCGAGGCGAGAGAGACTCAAGGATACTTGGGGATGAGGCTTCGCTCAAGGACAACATAGATCTGATAAGAGACGTATTAAAAGTCCAGAATGAACTTATAAAAGAGACTGTTGATGATGATCTGAAAAAAGTTCCGAGGCAGATAGTTCTTTTCTCGGAAGTGGAAGAGTTCTTCTACGGTGATGAGAAGACAAAAGGACTAATGGGTGATGCGGAACTTGAGGACGTCACACTGATCCTTTCAGACAACAACGTTGGTTATACCAGAACACTTCCTACCAAAGAGATGCAAAAGCATCCCGGCGGATTCGGAATGTACTATCACATGGATATGCACGGCGGACCTTATTCATTTAAATGGATAGGAGCCACCTACCTCCCGAGAGTGTGGGAGCAGATGACCCAGGCTTATGAATTCGGAGTAAGGCAGATATGGGTCACAAACATTGGAGATATAGGCACTCAGGAGCTTGGTCTTTCTTACTTCCTTGACCTTGCTTACGACATAGATAAGTGGGGCGGTACAGATGCTGCCATCACTGTTGAATACGTAAATGAGTGGGCTGAGAGGCAGTTTGGTGGTATGCTTCCTCTCTCCGGAAGAAACAAGGCCAAAAAGATCCTGTGGGATTACACGGCTCTTCTTGAAAAGAGACGCCACGAGATCATGAATACAAGAGTTTACCACCCGCTTCACTTTGGCGAAGCTGACATGGTCCTTACAGTAAGCGATGAGATCCTGAGGGAATCCGCAGCCCTGAAAAAGAGAATAGCAGATGAGAACTTATCGGCCTTCATTTCTCTTTTGTATTATCCGGCCTGTGGAACAGCCAATCTCATGAAGATGTGGATACTGGCCGGCAGAAACGAGCTGTATGCTTATCAGAACCGCATCGAAGCCAATGATGTGGCAGAGGATCTGGATAAATGCGTAAAAGAGGATGCACATCTCATCGATGAATACGAAGAGGTTGACGGAGGTTTTTACAAGGGCTTTGGCAGATCGGAGCATGTGGGCTTTATCAACTGGAATGAAGAGGATAACAGATATCCGATCCGTCACCTCGTATATGGTGCGAACCTGCCTAGGATGCTTGTTTCCAGAGCTGAAGATGAGCACTACATGACAGGTCTTGAGTGGAACGATCATCCGCAGACCTGGAGAGATATGCTCCGTCCGGATGTGGACAGGATCGAGTTCGACCTCATAAGCGGAAGCGAGATACCGTACCGATACAGGATCTGCAGCGACTGTAGCTGGCTTATGTTTTCAAGCACAGAGGGTGAGGTTAAAAAGAGAGAGCGGATCACCCTTACGGTGAATAAAGCTCTTTTGTCAGAGAAAGTTACAGGAACCTTCCGGGTGGAAGGAATTGATATAGGATGTGCACATGTCACGGTGGAGGCTGCTCCGCTTGATGCTCCGAAGGGACTTTTTATAGAGAGCGACGGATATATCTGCATGGAGGCTGAGCATTTTTCTGAGAAGAAGGATACTCCCGGGGGAGGCTTTAAAGTTCTTTCTCCCTACGGCAGAAGCGGAAGCGCGATCAAGGCATTTCCGGTGACTAAGGACTTTTACAGGGATAAGAAAAGACCCAGTGTCACCTACAGGTTCCTGGCAACTGAGGACGGTGAATACGAGGTTACCTTTTACCTTGCACCGACGACACCGGTTACTTTTAAACCGGAGCAGTACCTGGGATATTCGGTAAACGGCCGCAGGACCAGGATCGTAAGCTGCGTCAGAAACCCGGAGATCCAGTTCTTCTTCAGTCCTCAATGGAGAGAAGAAGCAAGGGACAACGTCAAGAAAGTCACAGACAGAGTAAAACTTGTAAACGGGGAAAACAAACTTGAGTTTTTTGGCTGCAGTCCCGGCATAGTTCTTGAGAGGATTGTGCTTATCAAAAAAGGAATTGAGATCCCGGAGTCCTACTTGGGACCGCGGGAGAGCTATATCAGGGGATTAGAGGAGGAATGAAATGAGTAAGCAACCTGAGACCTCAAAGAAGGTCAACGCCGGTGTTTACCTGAAAAAATACTGGCAACTGTATGTGATGTTGTTTTTACCACTGCTGTATCTTTTGATCTTTAAGTATGCACCAATGATCTACGTTCAGATCGCATTCAAGAAATACAGCCTGGTTGAAAGTGTATGGAAACTGCCTATTGCAGCTAATCACGGTTTTGAGTATTTCATCAAGGCGTTCGGAAATAACGATTTCAGATACGCTCTCAGAAATACACTGACACTTAACCTTTTGGATCTGATCTTCGGATTCCCTGCACCTATCATTTTTGCACTTATTCTGAATGAACTTTGTTTCCAGCGTTACAAGAAGGTTGTGCAGACCATCGCTTATATGCCTCACTTCCTTTCATGGGTCATTATTTACAGCTTGGCGCTGCAGCTCCTTGCACCCAATGACGGACTTGTAAATATGGTCATCATGAAGCTGGGCGGATCATCCATTCCTTTCCTTAATGATGCTGCTCACTGGATCGGAAGCTACATCGGATTCGGTATCTGGCAGAACTTCGGATGGGGCTCCATCGTATATCTGGCATCAATTGCAGGCATCAACCCTGAGCTTTATGAAGCTGCAGCTGTTGACGGCGCCGGCAGATTCAGGAAGATGTGGCATATCACACTTCCGGGCATCAAGCCAACCATCGTAGTGCTTCTTATCATGAACCTCGGTAACATCCTTGGTGGCGGATTTGACAGACCTTTCGCTTTCCAGAACAACCTGGTCATGAAGGTGGCAGACGTTATTGCAACTTATGTATATCGTGTAGGTATCAAGGGACTTCAGTTCTCACTGACCACAGCTGTCGGACTATTCCAGTCGGTTGTTGGTGTGTTCTTCCTGCTGATGGCTAACTTTATCTCTCGTAAACTTGGCGAGAGAGGAATCTGGTAAGGGAGGGCAAAAGAGATGAAAGTAAAATCAACGACTGATAAAGTATGGGACTGGGTGTTCGTGGTATTCTGCCTTCTTGTGAGCCTTATCTGCGTCATCCCGATGCTGAATCTTCTTGCGAAATCCTTAAGCGGTACGGATTTCCTTGTAAGAAATGAAGTATATCTTTTACCCAAGGGATTTAACTTTGATGCATATGCAACAGTACTTAAGGATCCCAAATATATAAGAGCGTTTGTGTGGACTGTATTCCTTACCATCGTATGCACAATAGCTTCTCTTACAATGACAACACTATGTGCTTATCCCCTTATCTTTGAGCACCTTAAGGGAAGAAAAGCAATTAACATTTATATCACCATCACAATGTTCTTCAACGCAGGAACAATTCCGAACTACCTGCTGATGCAAAAGCTCCACCTGCTCAGTAACCCTTTGGTTCTGATTCTGCCCGGTGTACTTAGTGTTTACAACATGATCATCATGAGGAGTTTCTTCTATGGAATTCCTGACAGCTTAAGAGAGTCGGCTGAGATTGACGGAGCAAGCCTTTTCAGGATACTGATGAGCATCTACCTGCCTCTGTCCAAGCCTGTTCTTGCAACACTGGCACTGTTCTATGCGGTTGGAAGATGGAATGGTTACTCAGATGCTTTGATGTACATGAGAGATGACAGATTTTACACATTGCAGCTTCTTCTGTACAACATCATCAACAACATCAACCAGGTAGAGGTTGCAACACAGGAGGGCTTCTCGGCTCCGGGACTTGCTGCATCACTTAAGGCAGCTATCGTAATGTTCTCCACGATCCCGATCCTGTGCATCTATCCGTTCCTGCAGAAGTACTTTATCCATGGTGTAACACTCGGAGCTGTTAAAGAGTGAGCAGAACTTCCTTGTTGGTAATTATTAAAAATTCACATAAAAAATATGGAGGTAAAGTTATGAAGAAAAAGGTATTATCTATGTTTCTTGCATCTGCAATGGCTCTTTCAATAGTTGCCTGCGGATCATCAAACGGTGGGGGAACCACAGAGACACCTGCAGCAACTACAGAAACACCTGCGCAGGCCACAGAGACACAGGCAGAGGCACCTGCTGCTGAGCCTGAGACAGCGTCAGAGCTTACAGACGGTAAGTTCGCTGACACAAGAAAGATCACAGTAGAGATCTACGACAGAGGAAATGACGGCGGTTCAGATCCTGAGAACAACATGTACACAGAGTACATCAAAAAGGGAATGCTCGAGGAGCACAAC
>JAFSTR010000116.1 GCA_017445665.1 Butyrivibrio sp.
CTCACGTTAAAATAGTTCATCCAGGCCAGAACTAAAACGTTAGCTTTTCGTTCTGTCCGTTATTACTTTGGTTTGTTAATTCTGAATAATTCTCTTGGAATTTTTCAGGGTTGCATTACTGTTTATTTGTCAAGGTGCTATAATTATGACCCTTACTGATTGCGTAAGGCAACGCAGAAGGAGGGATTTGAACCCTCGCGCCGCTATTAACGACCTGCACCCTTTCCAGGGGTGTCTCTTCAACCACTTGAGTACTTCTGCAAAATAGTTGATACACAATAACTTATATTGTTGTAGCAGCGTGTTCATAATTAAGCGGAGCGAAAGGGATTCGAACCCTTGTGGCGTTGCCGCCAAACGGTTTTCAAGACCGCCTCGTTATGACCGCTTCGATATCGCTCCGAGTTAACTTACCACTATGTCTCAGATAAGATAACGCTCTGTTTGAGTTGCTGTGGCATCTCGCGCAGCGCAAGATTTATACTACCAAAGCGTAGCCCACATGTCAAGCATGTTTTTTAAATTTTTATAATTATTGTTTTACCGTTTTATATGTTCCGTTTTTGAATGATCTTAGAACCATCGGAGACATCACCCTTAACAACGCTTCCGGCCCCGATAACACAGTTATTTCCTATGTTTGTTCCTCTAAGGATAGTAACATTTGCACCGATCCAGTTATTATCTCCGATTTTCACAGGTGTACTTATAAATTCAGGTCCGTTTTCGTCCTTAAAATTGTGATCATGATCAACTATGACGAGATTATTTCCAAATTTATTGTTATTCCCAATCCTGATCGATTCCACAGCCGTAACACAGCTTCCGGTATTGAAGAAACAATGATCTCCCACTTCTATCCTTCCACCATCAGAAACCAGATAAAGATTTCCTCTGTTTTGGTTATAGCTTCCAACTTTAATACTTCCCTTACCATGTATCTCAAGATGAAGCCTGTCAAAGGTCTGGATGATCCCTGCGCTGAATTTCCTGCCGTATCTGATCTTCCCTACACAGATTTTAAATACATTCTTCAAATAAAGAAACGGAGACCTCATGTATTCCTCCCTTACGGTTGTTTTCTGATAAGCTCTTTATAAACTGACGCTATCTTTCCGGCATGCGCTTCAAATCCATATTTGTCAGTAGCGATTCTAAGACTTTCTCGTGAAGCACTCTCATACAGATCTCTGTCAGTCAAAAGCGCCACTATCCCCTCAGCAAAGCCATTTATATCCCCAGGGGCACACAAAAATCCGCTCTTTCCATTATCAACCTGCTGTGGAATTCCTCCTACATTTGTAGAAATGATAGGAAGACCATATGCCATGGCATCCAATATAGACATTGGCTGACCTTCGTTATACGAAGGAAGCAGAAATAAAGCAGCTTCCGAAAGAACTTTTTCTTTCTCGCCATCTCTAACCCATCCGGGAAAAGACACTTTCCCATCCGGACAAGCCTTAGCAACCATCTTCTTTATAGCGTCAACATCTTCCCTTGCTCCGTCTCCACAGATAACAAACTCAGCATCCGGGAGTTTTTCAACCGTCTTTTTTATGATAGCTGCAAAGTCATATCCGCCTTTTCTTCTCCCGATCTCTCCGAGAAAAAGGATCTTCCTGCCACGAAACCTCTTATCAAAATCCTCTTCAACAGTAGCCTGATCCAGGGGTTTACAATAATTGGATACAACACAAATCCTGTCTTCCGGCACAATATTCAGGAACTTCTCTTTCCACTCTCCGGACAGTACAATTACCTTTGCACACTTGCCGAACACCCGACGTATTACATCTTTTTTACGCTCAGAAGCTTTGGTAAAAAAGCTATCGAAATCCGCACCATGACAATGGTCGATGACAGGTATTCCACGTTTCACAGCAGTATTGATAAATGGCTGTTTTCTGTAAAAGCTCGGTCCAAAAGAGGTATGAAGATGGACCACATCAGGTTCAAAACTGCGTAAAGCCTTAGAATACTCGAGATATCCCTTAACAGCCTTTTTCATCTTGTGAAACTTGGAGCCATCACAATATGACTCGACATATTTAATATCAAACTCATCTTCCAGACTACTGCCATAATAGCCGTTGGTAACAGAAGCGATTCCGCCTTTGACGTCTCTTTGCTGGACCACCATTACTACTTTTGGCCTTGTCTGTGAACCAGTATTCCCCATTAAACCAATCCTTATTTCCTACCCAGTATCGCCTCAGCAACAGCGATATCTTCAGGTGTTGTTATCTTGATGTTATCGTATGAGCCCTCAACGAGCTTAACTTTGGTGTCGGTGTAGTACTCGACAACCATGGCGTCGTCAGTGATGTTGACGCCCTTTGCCATAAGGTCGCCCTCCTCACGATCCAGTCTCTGGTACAGTTCCAGGATCATCTTATAGGCGAAGCATTGCGGAGTCTGCACGGTCCACATGAGATTCCTGTCAGGCGTAGACGCTGCAAAACCCTTTTCATCAGCAATCTTGATGGTATCCTTGGCAGGCATGCCGACTACACAGGCCTTGTATTCCTTAACAGCCTGCAGGGCACGTAAGATTATATCCCTGTTTACAAAAGGTCTTGCTCCGTCATGGATGAAGGCGTAGTCACAATCTGCAGCTGCTGCCTGAAGCCCCAGCCTTACACTGTGGTACCTGGCAAGTCCGCCCTCGACAACTGCCGTAACCTTGTCAAACTTATATTTCTCAACAATCTCTTTTGTCACATAGGGAACATCGCCTCTTGAGACCACCAGCACGATGTCGTCGATGATGCTCTCCTCAAAGGCCTTGAGCGAATAATAAATAAGCGGCTTGCCGCCTATCTCCATGTACTGTTTCTTGACATCCGACTGCATCCTGCTGCCGGATCCTGCTGCCAGAACTATCGCAACCGTCTTCATCTTCGTCCTCCAAAGTCTCTCTCAAGCAGGTCAAGTCTGCTTGCTCTGCCGTGATAACGCCTCTCGCGGTCACCAAGCGGAAGATTTGGAACTGCGTTCATATCAAGTCCGAACCTCACGCCTTTTCTGTATTCAAAATACGCCGCAGCACCTATCATTGCTGCGTTGTCGGTACACAAAACAGGACTTGGCCTGTAGAATTCTATATTGTTTGCCGCGCACTCTTTTTCCAGGCGCTCACGAAGTGCAGTATTGGAGGCAACTCCCCCGGCTATTGCCAGTTTGTTCATGCCATATTCCTTGCAGGCCCGGATTGCATGTCCTGCAAGCACCTCAACGACCGCCTTCTGGAAGGATGCAGCTATGTCCGCCTGATCCAGCTCCTGCCCCTGCATTTTCGCCTGATTTATGAGGTTGAGTACCGCAGATTTAAGTCCGGAAAAAGAGAAATCGTATTCTGCACCCTCAATCTTAGCCTGAGGGAATGTGAATGCATCAGGGTTACCCTCTCTTGCTGCCTTGTCGATCTTGGGGCCTCCCGGGTAGCCAAGTCCGATAGCCCTTGCAACCTTGTCAAAGGCTTCTCCTGCCGCATCATCTCTGGTCTGCCCGATTATGTCATACTCGCCGTAGTCCTTGACCACAACAAGGTGCGAATGTCCGCCGGATACCACAAGGCACACGAAAGGCGGCTCCAGTTCCTTGTTTTCGATGAAATTTGCGCTGATATGACCCTCTATGTGATGGACGCCGATAAGTGGCTTGTTTTTGGCAAAAGAGATTGCTTTTGCCGCAGAAACTCCCACTAAAAGCGCACCTACAAGCCCCGGCCCGTAGGTTACAGCAATGGCATCCATATCATCAAGAGTCAGTCCGGCCTCATCAAGAGCTGCTTTTATACATCCGTCTATCTTCTCGACATGCTTTCTTGATGCGATCTCCGGAACAACTCCGCCGTACACGGTATGAAGTGCGATCTGGGATGAGATGATATTGGAGAGGACTTCGCGCCCGTTTCTTACGACAGCTGCCGCCGTCTCATCACAGGAGCTCTCGATGGCAAGGATGGTAACATCACCTTCGCTTGCCTGCTCCACTGCCTTCTCATCGTTTTCTTTTATCGACATGAAGATCACGCCATCATTTTCAACACTTTTATCTATCTTCATAAGCTTATCTCTTTAATCCGCCGCCAAACTTCACAAGGGCTTCAGCCTCTTTGAACCTGTTGGCACTGTTTACATTAAGAAATTCAAGGTCATCCTTACTGGTTATCTGTGAAACCTCAGTCAGCTCCGTGATGTCTCCGGGATGGAACAGGATTTCCATGTCCTGAAGTCCCTTGTCAGCCAGAACATCTGCCGCCACAGGAATACACTCTTTTACATTGTCATAAAACATGTGGCCTGAGAGCATGACTCCCATAAAGAACTTTCTCTGAACTCCGAGGCGCCTTAAAGTCTCGCCGTACTTTCTCTCGTTGCGATCAGCCAGGGCATTGAGCACCAGGACCTTGATCACATTGATGAGTTTTATTCCCTTGAGCTTTCTCGAAACCTTGCGGTAAACGTTAAGGTCCTCCCTGGGGAATCTGATATATGAAACCTCGAGGCCATTCTGCTCTACCACGTCCATTATGGCATCGAAGACCAGCGGGAGCATATGGTAATGCACGTGCCCGTCCAGTCTGAATTTATCATCGTTCATGTACTGCCTGCAGCCCAGTATCTGAGCCTCCATCTCACGCCTTATCTGGCGATAATAGATCTTCCTCAGTACCGGCACAAAGCCCACAAAGAGCAGCTTTCCAAAACCAATGTTAAAGTTTCCGTCCCCATCCACAAGCTTTGATGCCTTGGCACCTGTAAGAGGCTGCCCTTCAACAAGGTTCAGGTGCACGGTGACAAAGAGCTTTTTCCTGATGTCTTTTATCTCCTCCATGCACTCAGCAAGGTACGGACTGTTGGGCATTATGCTGATGCCGTTTAAAGCTCCGTTGTGATAACAGTCGATTATATGACGGCTCTGGGTCCTGAACATCCCATAGTCGTCTGCATGATATTCAATCATCTTATTCTTCTTCCTTTAGTGTCCATCCAAGGATCTTCCAGTTGCCTGTGTTCTGATCCCTTCTCAGGATAAATGTATAGTAAGTGGAATAGGTGGGAGTTGTGGCGTTCCTTAAGTTAAAGAGGCAGTCACAGCTGCACATCTTCCTGCCATCCACCATTATCTCCTCCGGCTCTTTTGTCTGAACCACATATGCAGGGATTGAGTACTGCTGCGCCTTTCTGCTGTTGACTTCGACCTGTATGGATCCCGCGAAATTCACGTTATTGGCCAGAAGTTCATCATCCATAAGACCCTGAAGAACAGCGATCATTGCGTCTCTCTGATCATCGGTGTAGGTCTCCCTGTACAGAGTCTGCATGATCTTGGCGTAAAGTTCCACAACCTTTCTGGCGCTGGCCGGATAGCTCTTTTCCAGATTGGTGGTAGTGATCTCATCCACAACCGTGATGACGTAGTCCTCGTCCTTGGCCGGCTGTTTTTTGGTCCTGGTGAGCATCATGTACACTCCCAGAACTATCATTGCCCCAAGTATTATAAGAACAACGGATT
This sequence comes from Butyrivibrio sp., assembly GCA_017445665.1. Classification (GTDB taxonomy): domain Bacteria; phylum Bacillota; class Clostridia; order Lachnospirales; family Lachnospiraceae; genus Butyrivibrio. The sequence continues at coordinate 5,524 of JAFSTR010000116.1, forward strand.
TGATTATCGCTGAACTTACACTGCCTTTTTCCATGCTTCCTCTTTTCCGCCGGATGAAAGACCCGGCTTCATAAATTTATTCGCTAAATTTAAGGGTGCAACTTCTGCCATCCTTAGCTGCGATCGTGTTTGGAAAAATCTTCTTGGTATCCTGCATGAACTCCATAGGGTTCACCAGTGACGGGCTGTAGTGGGTAAGCCACATCTCTTTTACCCCGGCATCCCTGGCCATTCTGGCTGCCTCGTAGAAAGTCATGTGCTTGTACTCCTTGGCCTTCTGGAGCTTGTCAGCCTCTCCGTACATTCCCTCGCAGATGAAAAGATCTGATCCGGCAGCGTTTTTAACGATACTGTCGGTTGGTCTTGAATCCGTGCTGTAGGTGAGCTTTATCCCCTTTCTCTCTTCCCCCAGGACCATGTCAGGGGTAAATACGCGTCCGTCATCTGTTGTGACTGTCTCGCCCTTCTGCAGGCTGTTCCAGTATTCCCTGGGGATGTTCCTCTCCTGAGCCGCTTCTAAGTTAAACTTACCCTGACGGCGCAGACTCATGGTGTATCCATAGCATGTGATGTTGTGGTTGACCTTGAAGGCTGTTACCGAGAATTCAGGCATTCCTTCCATGGTAAAAGACATCTCGTCTCCGGTAATCTCTTTGAATCTGATCTCAAAAGGCAGCTCCGGGGCTATAACACGAAGGCTGTTCACAACCTTCTCAAGTCCCTTGGGACCCACCATAAGGAGCGGCTCTGTGCGCTCTGCGTTGCCCATGGTAAGCAGCATTCCGGGAAGTCCCGAAATATGGTCCGCATGGTAATGGGTAAAACACATTACATCAATAGGCTTGGCGCTGAGGCCTTTTTTCTTCATGGCAATCTGCGTTCCCTCACCGCAATCGATGAGGATGCACTTGCCGTTATATCTCACAAGAAGTGCTGTGAGGAGTCTGTTTGGGAGCGGCATCATTCCGCCGGTTCCCAGTAGGCATACATCTATCATTTAATTCTCTTCTCTCTTCGTATCTTATCAGATACGACTCGCATGCCTATCCTAGATTGCCTACAGCAAAGAGGCATGCTCACAATCGTATCACTTTCTCACGCCCTCATCAGCAGGTGATTCGGGCTGTCATTAACGTTCTTCTCTCTTCCAATAAATCACTGCGTCGTCCTTGGGATCATCATAGAATCCGGGGCGCACGCCTTCGCTCTTAAAGCCAAGCTTCTCATAAAGTCCGATGGCAGGAGCATTCTGGGCCCTCACTTCAAGAGTGTAGTCCTTTATCCCGATGCTCTTTCCTCTCTCAAGGAGCTGTTTGACCATCTTGTAGCCGCAGCCCTCTCTGCGGACATCGCCGGAAACTGAGACATTGGTGACTTCTCCGTCGCCGGAAATATTCTGAACACCGCAAAGCCCCACAATCCTGCCGGCCATCTCAGCCACAAGATAGATCGTGTCATCTCTTGTCATGGCATCAAGGAGCTGCTTCTGTGTCCAGGCTTCCTTGCCAAGGTTTATCTGTTCAAGTTTCCAGGCATCTTCCACATCCTCAGCTGTCATAGGCCTTATGCGGACTTTACCGGGAGTGCTGTGTGCTGCAGCTCTTTTCTCTGAAGCCTTAGCCGTATCCGATCTGTCTTTTTCCAAAGACTCGCGCTCTGCCTGGGAGAGGCGCAGATAATCCGGAGCAAAGTCACTGACGGAAACATATCTGCCTTCCTCCGCGTATTTAGCAGCAAGCGCCAAAAGAGATCCCGCACTCTGCCTGTTCATATGAAGAGGTGCCACTGTAAACGGAACCTTGAGGCCCTGTTCAAGCTTGTCATGGTAGACGGGAATTCCATCCCCAAGGAGCACTACGCTCTTGCCAATGCTGTTAAGCTCAGTGATAACGTCATCAACTGCTGCAGCATACTGCTTTTTTATCACGCGCATGTCAAAGCCCTGTTCAAAGCTCTTTTCCTCGGTGGGGCTTGGCACGAAGGTGTAGATGCCGGTGTAGACCTGGTTCCTCCTTGCATCCATCATGGGGCAGATGATCTTCTCATTGCCATAGAGATTGTAGGCAAGAGCATCCACTGTAGGCACAGCGATGATGGGCTTATCAAGAGCAAGGGCCAGGCCCTTGGCAGTAGCGGAGCCTATGCGGAGTCCGGTAAAAGAGCCGGGACCTTTGGCTACAGCTATGGCATCAATGGTACTAAGATCGAGGCCTATCTTTCTGCACATATCATCAAGCATAGGCATGAGGATCTCTGAATGTGTTGTTTTGTGTTGAATTGAGAACTGGCCCTTTAGAAGGTCGCCGTCAGAGATGGCAACGGTTGCAACCAGTCCCGAAGTATCTATTGCTAAGATTTTCATAATTATGCGTTCCTATACCTTATCCGGCTTAGTGTCTTGTCATGGTGATGAGCCTGTAATCAAGGCCCTTCTCAAGGTTCTTTTCAATAACGATCTCTGTGTAGTGCTCGGGAAGCAGCTCCTCTATGAGATTGGCCCACTCGACAAAGCACACGCCGTCTCCGTAGAAATAGTCCTCATAGCCGATCTCGTCCATCTCGCTGATATCGCCGATCCTGTACACATCGAAGTGATAGAACGGAATCCTGCCATCGTCATAGACCTGAAGTATTGTAAATGTCGGAGAACTGACAGGCCCAAGGATTCCAAGTCCCGCTGCCACGCCCTGGGTCAGCACCGTCTTGCCGACTCCGAGATCACCTATCAGAGTGTAGACCATTCCGGGAGTTGCGCTCTCTCCGATCCTTCTTCCGATCTCAAAAGTCTCACTTGCACTATTAGTCTCATGTCTGGTTACGATTTCCATAAAAACCCCCATATGCACAAACTAAACCAACTTTATGATACCACAAAATAAGCGCTGCGGATAGATTCCGCAGCGCCACGTGGTATGCGTTATGTTGTAGTTTGTACAGTAGTTTAGGTTTATGCCTCTTCTGCCTTAGGCTCTCTCTTGCGAACAGCCATTGGAGTAGTCTTGAGGATGGGGCTGAGCTGCTTGTAAACAAGGAATGTAAGCACGCTGTCAACCGTACCCTTTAAGAGATTGAATGGTGCAACGCAGATCGCACAGAAGGTAAATACGTTTGTTACAGCAGGGTTGATGGCTGTTCCGGCCTCGATGAATGCACTGATGTCACAGCCGTAAGCGATGGCATATGCAGGGAGCAGGAAGAACGCATTGAGAGTAGCTCCAACCAGTGTGATGCATGCTGTACCTGTGATGCAGCTGATAAGAGCTACCTTTCTTGTCTTCTTAAATCTGTAGATAACTGTTGCAGGAATTACGAAAGCTGCGCCAACACAGAAGTTTGCGATCTCACCAACGAATCCCGGTGTCGGTCCCTGAATAAGTACGTTAAGTGTAACCTTGATGAACTCGATCATTACAGCCACCATAGGGCCTGCTGCGAATCCGCCGATAAGCGCAGGGATATCGGAAAAGTCAAACTTGTAGAATGGTGGTGCAATTGGAAGCGGGAACTCGATGAGCATCAGCACAAAAGCGATGGCAGAAAATACACCGATAATGGCGATCTTTCTGGTGCTGAACATGGCTTCTACTGTTCCGTTTGTCTCGAGCTCTTTCTTCCTTGCGCGCTGCTCAACAAAGTAAGCAATGGCAAATGCTGCTGCGATAAGCAGTATCAGCGCCACAAAGCGTCCGGGCGCTCCAGAGATGTTACTGATTGTGTCTTTTAGGTTGTTCATTTTTCTCCTTCTTTCTCATCGGGTTTGAAATATTTGATTTGAAGGAGAGATAAAGTGGGAAAATTTTGGACTGCCGTCATTGTTCACTAAACTCGAAAGGACCTCGTTAAGTGAAAATGACAGGCTCACATGGCCTCGAAAGAACCTCGGCTCATGTTCTGCACTTCTTCTCTCATCCAGACTTTACTGTCGGTTTTGGAATCTCACCAAATCAGCCGCTTGCATTGCAAGCAGGTCGCGGACTATACCGCCGGTAGGGAATCTCACCCTGCCCCGAAGAATTATTATTTACAGAAATATGGTAGCTCTTGCTTAATGTACTGTCAAGGATTTATAATTATAAATAAATATACGTTTTGACGATAATTATACGAGGGTCCATGAAAAGAGTACTTACAAAAAAGCTCTTACCCGGAATGATCCTGGCAAATGATGTGCTTACCCCTGACTCAAAGACCAAGCTGATAGACAAGGGCTCAGTCATCAGCGAAAAAGATATTGCCAGGCTTGCGTTCCACTCAATTCTTGATGTTCTTATAGAAGATGCCCCGCAGCAGGAAGAAGCACCTAAGGCTGTTTCTGACACAGGGCTTACTTATTCTGAGCGTTTAAGAAATTCAGAGACCTTTCAGGAATTTAAACATGATTTCGAAGAATGCTCAAGCAAATTTGAGCACACCATCGGTGATATCCTAAGGGGCAACAAGGATCTTGACCTTGACGAAATGATGTCCCCCATCTATTCACTTCTCGGAAAAGGCCGTACTATGGGCGGCATCTTTGACATGCTCCACAATCTGAGACTATACGATGATGCCACCTATACTCACTGTATTAACGTGGCTCTGATTACGAATATACTTGCCCAGTGGCTCAAATGGAGTCCTGAAGAGATAGAAACAGCTACTCAGGCAGGTCTTTTCCATGATATCGGCAAACTCCTGATCCCGGGATCCATCATAACAAAGCCCGGTGCCCTGACTGACGCTGAGTATGTTGTTGTTAAGACTCATCCACAAAAGGGTTATGAAGCCATGAAAAATATGAACATCAGTGCCCATGTCAAAAATGCAGCTCTGATGCACCATGAAAGATGTGACGGAACAGGATATCCATTAAGACTTAGGGGACCTCAGATCGATAAATTTGCCAAAGCCGTTGCCATAGCAGATGTATATGATGCCATGACCAGCGCAAGATACTATCGTGGTCCGATCTGCCCGTTTATTGCTATTTCCATGTTTGAAGATGAAGGCTTCCAGAAATATGATCCCGAGATGATCATGGCCTTCCTTCACAACATAGTAAATACATATCTCCTCAACACCGTACGTCTCAACACAGGAGAGGTTGGCGAGATCATATTCGTCAACAGTGCAAGTCTCTCAAAGCCAACCATCAAGGTTGGAAATGATTATATCGACCTGACCAAGTGCCCCGGTGTGTATATCCAGGAGATAATTTGACAGCTGACCGGTCACGCCTCCAATGCAATGATGTAAAGAGGTATGGCTACAAACGCCAAAAGAACTATCATAAGCAGAATGTGGAAGGATTTCTTCAATCCACTTTCTGCTTTCTTTATGTCTTTTAATAAATAAGCGAAAATCACTATCCCAGCAGCTACGTACAACATCTCCTGAAATGCAACCATCATAAAGGTTCCGATTGCATCTTTATCAGCGATAGCATTATCCGATCCAAAGGCACTAATTAATCTGTCTGCTGCTATGAAAGCTACAACACATGTTATCTGTGCAGAGAGCCAGCCGCAACCAAGCTTAAGCGCAGAATCTTCAGGCTCCATATGCTTTCTCTGAATTACTAAAAAAGCAACCGCGACAACACTCAGAAGTATTATTCCCATCATCACAACTGCAATATCAGATGTAAACACCATACCGAAATATCCCAGACAAAAGTAGCTAATCTCGAAGATCATTCCGCCTATAACGTATTTCCAAAAGTCCTTGCCTTTATTATATGTGTCCATGTCATTTCTCCGTGTCTTCATTTATCCGTGGGCTTCCTTTTGGTCAGCTATCTCATATGCTCCATCAGGATCCTTGAAGTGGTATTCATAATACTTGCCATTCTTACTCTCACCAACCCCTGCATCCGATTCGTACGTATGATCAGATAATACAGAGCCATATCTATTGAGACGAACAGCATGATACTGGTTCTCTCCAGCATATGCAAAGGTATCCGGATCGCCCGTGGAATCCATGAGAATTGCGTTATATGCATCGTTCGATACATTATTTGGGTCAAAAGTGATAGTATTTGTCTCCCTATCATATATGCCCTTTCTCTCAAGTTCATCAAGCTGAGCTCTGCACCATGAGTCTTGGCTATCATAGCTGTTCAGAAGAACATACCTCCCCTGTCTTACATTGTCAGCCTGCTGTTCCATTGATTTATCTACAATTAGGTCAGCAATTAAATAATTGCCTTTTGAATTTGGATCCGCATAATAGTCTGTCAATTCCTGATCTTTAATACTTAAATCTTTGCTTTTCATAGTAGTTTCAACGCTCTTTTCAAGCTTAGCCCTTACATCACTTTCAGTGCCAGATAATGAGCCCACATCAAAGTCCTTGAATGGAACAACAACAGATCCTCCCACCGGAACCATAACTATTGAAAATCTGACTTCACCATCGACTTCAAGGCCCGTTAGATAATAATCATTGTATTGCGACCAATCTCCGCCATATTTCTCTTCTAGAAGCTCTCCCAATGATTTTTTTACCAAAACATAGCCATCGTCGGTATAGCTGACATCACTCAAGTCGACATCAACAGGAAGCCCCTCCAATGCCTTAGTTATATTCTCATCGCAAGGGCCAATCTCCCCATCGTAAATAAATGGACGAACATGTTCCCTTGCGCCTTCAGCAGTCACATAAGGGCTTAAATTGTCATAAACGAAATCGTTAAGTGTTTTGCATCCCTTTCCAAAGACTGTGAGAAAATCAAACAGCGGCGTGACTCGCTTTTGTTTCTTATTGCAGTCTCTGACAACATCTTCATAGGAAGAAATATCAACACTCATAATCTCAAGCTTTTTAAGATCTTCGTCCAGAACACCAAGATAAATATCAGCTTTTATACTATTAGCAGTTATGGAGCTTGAAGAAGACTCTATCTGCCCGTAATAATATGAAGCTTCAGGGCAGTATGAATCATCAAATAAAAGAATATCGTTTACTGACTGAGCACAGTTATTATATGTATCAAGGTCATATACCTCTTCACCCTTAAGAACGTTTATGAAATCATCAGCACAAAGTATAAGTCCCTTCACAAGCTGTTTTGCTATTTGCAATGTGAGCTTCATATGAAAAACTGCTTCCATGGTGCCAGGAAGATTCCCGTTACCAAATAGAAAAACTCTATTACTCTCGTGTCTGCTATCTTCTGCTTGGCCATCATTGGCAGCACTAAGCCCAGCATCCCCATTCTCAAGTTTCTGTTGCCAATTAGATAATGCATTAAGCAGCTTACTATATTGATTGTAAGTCTCTTCTACTAATGAACGCTTTGTGTGTACTATTTTCATACTATATTCCTCAACAATCTATCAGTTAACTAATGGATTATGCTCGCCACAACTAGCTTCTTCCTCCTCAGCAACTTTAAGAAGCTCTTTGGCAGTAATAAGCGCGCCATCAAGCTGAGCTTTTATCGTTCTAGCATTGGAAAGGCAATCCTTATCCAGCTCATGGAACTCGTTTATGAATTCATCAGATGCATCTATGGTTTTTGAATAATACCCTTGAAGATCAGTAAGATCTGATTCAACCTGAATCTCACAATCTATAACTATCTGCGCATGAGATAATGCCACTTGAAGTACATTAATATCATTTTTATATTTTTCTATATCAGCAGCTCTGCAGGCCATATCATTCCTCCTCATTATTTATATTAACAACGATAGAATCAGCCACATCATTATCAATCCTAGATGCGTTCAAAAGCGATTTATCCGTTGTCTCATAACAATTTCCAGTAAATCTAAGGACATCCTCCAGCTCGAGTTCAATAGTTCCAGCCATCTCTTTGAAAGCATCTCCTGCAATTCCAAGCCAATTACTGATCATCAAATCATTCCTGTTATAAATATCTTGAAACAATGTTTTTTCTTCATCTGTCATTTCATAATAGATACCAGCTATATAGTCGGTTACTGTCATATCTGTGATAATGTCATTATAACTGTCCATAAAAACCTCCATTCCATGCATACTTATCAAGTATACCAAGTATATGTGAAGTAAATGTGAAATTCCCTACATGAATTCTTCATCGACGATCAGGAAGACATTTAATATGCTCTTCTGTCATCACCCTCTCTCGTATTGATGGTTATGACAAGGATAATGATACAGTAACATTCAGCAGCCTTCCGTAGCATATTGTAATCATGCACGAAGATGATGATTTCTACGATGAGTTAGACTGATAACCAGGTTATTCAATGTACCTCCGCTTTGCATGGTCCGGTCTTGCCCGGGCCTTAAATTCAAGATTGCGCCGTCTAGACGCAATTTCCTGTTAAATAAAAAAGATGGCGTGTATACGCCACCTTCTGAATTACAGGTCTATGACCTTATGCATTCTTGAGTTTAAACTTCTGGATATCCTTGTCGTCGTCGACCTTCTCGATCTTGGCACCGAGTTCGCGGAGCTTGATCTCAAAGTCTTCGTATCCTCTTTCGATGTACTTGATGTCCTCGATGGTTGAGTAGCCTTCGGCTGTGAGTGCTGCGATGACAAGTGCTGCACCTGCACGAAGGTCGGGAGCTGAAACTGTGGCTCCGGTGTATCTCTCGACACCCTCAATGATGGCTGTGCTGCCCTCTACCTTGATGCTGGCCCCCATTCTGGTGAGCTCATCAACATATTTAAAGCGGCTCTCAAAAATACTCTCTGTTACTATACTGATACCGCTTGCAAGACCCAGTGCCACGGTAATCTGCGGCTGCATATCCGTAGGATATCCCGGATAGGGAAGAGTCTTAACATGTGTGTTCTTAAGCCTTCTGGCAGCCACAACCCTGACTTCATCGTCAGACTCGTGGATCTGGCATCCCATTTCAACAAGCTTGGCACTGATAGACTCAAGGTGCTTGGGGATTACGTTCTTGACTGTTACATCGCCCATGGTAGCTGCTGCTGCCATCATAAAGGTTCCGGCTTCGATCTGATCAGGGATGATGGTGTACTCTGTACCATGAAGCTTCTCAACGCCCTTGATACGGATGACATCAGTACCTGCGCCCTTTACATTGGCTCCCATACTGTTGAGGAAGTTGGCAATATCAACGACGTGAGGTTCCTTAGCCGCGTTCTCGATGATGGTCTTACCCTCTGCCATAGCAGCTGCCATCATGATGTTGATGGTGGCTCCTACGCTGACAACATCGAGGTAGATGTGGCTTCCGACAAGCTTATCAGCCTTGGCATAGATGATGTCCTGAATGTTGACCTTGGCACCAAGCGCTGTAAAGCCCTTGATATGCTGGTCTATGGGACGAAGTCCGATATGGCATCCGCCGGGAAGTGCAACTCCGGCATCCTTATACTTGCCAAGAAGAGCTCCAAGCAGGTAGTAGCCTGCCCTGATCTTCTTGATATAATCGTTTTCAATTGTGTGGTTCCTGATCTGTGAAGCATTGATCTTCACAGAATGTCTGCCTGTGCGCTCGACAAATGCACCTATGCTCTCGATAGCCTGAAGCATGGCATTGGTGTCGGAGGCGTCCGGCATATTATCTATATAGACAGTCTCATCCGTCATGGTGGCAGCAGCGAGAATAGCCAGTGCAGCATTTTTGGCACCGCCGATCTCAACCTCGCCAACCAATGGATTTCCGCCCTTTATCACGTATTTTTCCATAGGTTTCTCTCTTCTTTTTCTTGAACAAATATTAGTTATACCACAATAATGTGTATTTGTAAAACCGATAGTTTAGTTCAAGTAATTAAGCGGGTTCACCTGGCTTCCGCCTATCAAAATCTCAAAGTGCAGGTGAGGTCCCGTAGATACACCCGTATTTCCTGAGAGAGCAATTCTCTGTCCCTGAGAAACCGACTGTCCGGCTGAAACCAGTACCTTGGACAGATGTCCGTACCTGGTCTCCCTGCCATCCGGATGCCTGATGTATACACAGTATCCGTATCCGCTTCCCCATCCGGCTCTTGTAACAACACCTGAAGATGAAGCAACGACAGAAGTACCGACAGGAGTAGCCCAGTCAACACCCTTGTGATAGGAGCTGGCTCCCCTGGTGGGACGATTTCTTTTACCAAATCCGGAGGTAAGCCTTCCGCCGGAAATAGGCTTGATATATGTAGGTGGAACAATGGTTCCTCTCTCAACGATCTTGGGAACAGCTTTATAAGTGATCTCCTCTTTCTCGATCTCACGTCCTATCTCGCTGTTATCTGTAAATGATACCAGAGCTACAACCTTTCTGTGTCCGGCTGATGGCTCCTGAAGGACCTTGGTCTGGGTTGTGTACCACTCGTCGTTGTCCACATACTGAACCTCAGCCTCATAGTCCTCTTCATAGTACTCCTGCATGGTATAGTTAACCGAGAGTTCGGGCTCGGGAACTGTAACTATAAGGTTATCCTGTACCCTTATCATGGTGCGCTCACTCTCAAGCTGTTCGTTCATATTAACAAGATCATCCACTGTAAGACCAAACTTCATGGCAATGGATCCCAGCGTATCTCCTGATTGTACCTCGTAAATCTGATTGGTCTCTTTGTCCTTGGTGACATCGTCGATGGCTGTGGCAAGATCGGTGATCTCACTCTCAGGCAGATAACTCTCTACAATCTCAACCTTGTCTCCAAAGTCTATACTCATAAGTCCAAGATCATAATCCGAGAAGTCCTTGTCATAAGCAAGAGGCTTGGCCTCGTTTACAACCTGTGTAAGCCACGCCTGAAATCCTGCCTGAGGCATACTGTTCTCGGCGATCTCCTCTTCCTTTTTTACCTCTTCCTTGCTAAGTACCTGAGGAGTAAGAACATTAACCTCACGGTCAGTATCAAGGACCAGGTTCACGTCATAGAGTCCCTCTGTGTCGTACCTTGAAAGAGCTGTGGAAAGAAGCTGCATGACGTCATCAATGCTGGCAAGGTTCACTGCGAACTCATTGATCTTGATGGAGTAAGACCTGTTCAGTGTACTCCTTAAGTTCTCGCCCAGAACATCTGTCATCTTTCTAGACATGGTAGAAACAGAGTCTACGGTTCCCCAAAGAACATTGCTTCCTTCTATTACAAGGTCCGCTTTGGCAAGAACAAGCTCACCATCGGCTGATGCAATAGAGCGCCTTGCTTCTCTATAGGCCTCATACGCATCCTCCTGGGAGTCGGCTATTCCAACCACTACATCATTTAGTTTTACGGTAAAAATATTATCGCCGCCCTTTTCAAACTTAACAAAGCTGGGCATGAACAAGATCCAACATATGATTATCACAAGAGCTGATTGTAAGAACCATACCTTGATCTTTCTGCGAAATACTGTATTGCTGAAATTCATTTAAAAAACACCTAAAATCCTAAGAATATTTATTACCAGGTCTGCACCTGCAACCAGAAGTGTGACTATCAGTAAAGGAAGAACTGCGCTGTTCTTGGTCTCAACAGAAACCTGGACAGTTTCAAGCTTGTTCTTGACCTCTGAAAACTCCTCTGCATTTTTGCTCTGGCCCTTTTCTACTACGGCCTGGACATTTCTATATACCTGCACACCGACATCGTGTACCTGATTCTCACTCTTTTCAAGTCTCTCTGTGAGAGCTGTAAGTGTCTTACCCGTCTCCTGAAGAGAATTCCTTGCATCCTCTATGGCAGCTCTGTGCTCTTTCTCATTCTGCCTAAGTTCCTCGAGCTGGAGCCTGAACTGCTCAGCCTCCTGTTTGGTCCTCTCGGCTTCCATAGCCTCGGCCTGTGCATTGGCTTTTATTAGCTTGTCCATAAAGTTCTCCACTATTTTTCCTCCCAACATTTTCGCTACTCCTTCGATGGTAGACCAACTGATGTTATATCCACATAAGCTTATCATTTATTATGCAATATATACAAGAATATAATGTAATAAAGATTTTGATTGTTCACTTTTACCATTTGTTCATGACTAGTTCATAATTTATTCATAATTGTCTTGTATATTTATACTACAGTCAAGAGCAAGACATCTTGTAAATAACGAAAGATAGATTTTTTCATAATAGGGTAGGCGCAGCGATGTGTCTACCCACTCCTCATGTATGGGTTTTTTTTAATTCTTTTCCCATTAAATATTCTGTTTACTTCTCAATTGCAAGGATCTCCTCATTAAGAGAAAGCATTCTTGCATCAAGATTAGCCACCATTGTTGCACACTCATGAAGCTCTGAATTGATATGTGCCGGCGCTTTTCCCTCAAATTTGTACTGGATCTTGTGCTCTAAGGATGCCCAGAAATCCATGGCTACAGTCCTGATCTGGATCTCAACCTTAACATTGACGATCTTGTCGGAGAGATACACAGGAAGAGAGACTATCATGTGATAGCTCCTGTATCCGCTGGGCTTGGGGTTCATGATGTAATCCTTGATGGTCAGAACCTGGATATCCTTCTGATTGCTGATCATCTCTGCAATCCTGTAAATATCAGACGTAAATGAGCAGATGATACGGATCCCGGCTATATCGTTGACATAGCGCACCATGTTCTCAATGGTGGACTCATATCCGTTTCTCTTGAGCTTCTTAACAATGCTCTCAGGCACTTTCACCCTGTATTTAACGTGTTCGATGGGGTTGTATCTGTGAACCTCCTGAAACTCGTCGTTAAGGATCTCAATCTTGGTCTGGATCTGCTTAAGCGCAGCATTGTAGAGGAGGTTGACTTCCTCCCATGTATTCATGTCATCTGAAATTTTGATGTTGTAACCCGATAAATCCAATTCCATTTAATAATTCCTCGTTAAGTCCTCGCAGCCCAATATTCCTTATTCAATGATAATTTGGGCAAAAGACCTTTTGGCAGCTTCTTGTAGTTTCTTCCAAGCTTATAGCCAAGCCATCTGCAGCCACACATCACGATATAATGCGGGACAAGATAGCCCTTTCCCATCTGTCTGAAGTGGTTGATGGTCTGGGACACCATCTTTTTACCCTCAGCCTCTGAGCTTACTGCTCCAAAGATCTCCGGGTGATCCGTCTGGGAAACACCGATGTCGAAGTTTCTGTGGAACTGCTGAGCACAGGTGTAGTTGTGGGAATGGATGACTCCCGCCTCAGGCACATAGCAGATTGCATAGCCCTTCTGACATGCATTTCCGGCAAAGACCATATCCTCGTTAAAGATGGTCCTGTGTGTGAAGCCTCCTATCTCATCATAGACAGAGCGCCTGTACATGGCACATACATTGGAACAGAAGTAAGTCTTGATCCCAAGGCGCTGGAGATCTGCCTGAGTCTTCTTCATGGGCTCGTTGGGATAGTTGAACTTCCTTGAGTAGCGCTCAGCCAGGTTACAGTCAGTCTTAGGATACTGCCTCGCATAAGCTGCTGCCACATCCTTGTCATCGAAAACCTTCAAAAGACTTGATATAAGTACTTTATCCCTGGGAAATGCATCCTGGGTCATCATCAGAAAGAACTCTGCGTCTGAATGACTAACTCCTCTGTTTCTGGTCTCGCCATGATCAAACTCAGCCTTGGCCACATGCTCCACTACTATGTTATCATATTTTTCCTGCGGATTTTCCTTTGATTTAGAAAGGAGATCTTCCCAGTATTTCTCTTCCGTATTCATGATAATGACCCTGTTTGGGCGATGTGACTGCCTCTCAAGATCATCGATCAGACGTAAAAGAGCTATATCAGGTTTGTAGGTGGGAATAATTACATCTACGGTACTCATTCTTTTCCCCTTAAAGATAGATATAGAAAAATTAAGGCCGGGCTCCATAAGAACCCAGCCCCTTAAATCTTACAGAATAATACTATGCATCAGCCGCCGATGTACTTGTTTACATCGCCCTTGATCTTGTCGCTGTACTTCTGAACATCTGCAGATGGCTCGTAATCGCTGTCATTGAACAGGAACTGGTGGAGCCACTTAACGTTGCTCTGAAGGTCAACAGGAAGAACGCAGCTTCCGGCCTTACCCATAGTACCTGTTGCACGCATCTCCTCATTAGGGAATCCGTTGTTGTCAACAACCTTGTACTTGGTAATTCCCTTGAGCATATCAAGGATCTCGGAAATATCAAGAGATGTATAAGTCTCTTTGAATGCATTGTTAGCAACTGTCTCAAGCTGTGAGTAGCTCATTCCCTGAGCCTTCTCAAGGCATGCCATAAGAACAGTTCTCTGTCTCTCAGCACGTCTGAAGTCATCACCTGCTGTGTATCTGATACGGCAGTAAGCTGTGGCCTGAAGGCCGTTAAGAGTCTGAACGCCTGCGCTTGTTACAGGTGTGTAATTGAGCTTGAGCTCCTGAGCCATTGTGGACTGGTAGTTATTAAGATGAGAGATCTCAGCATCAGTAACGTCGATGGTAACTCCGCCAAGGGCGTCAACAACGTCTGTAAGTCCTCTGAATCCGATAGTGATGAAATCGGAAATATCCATATCCAGGTTCATGTTGAGCATGGAAATTGCCTGCTCGGGACCGCCCTGGGCATAAGCTGCATTACACTTGGTATATGTATCATTACTCAGGTTAAGGTAAGTATCACGGTAAACTGAGCAGAGCTTAACCTCTCCGGTATCATTGTTGATAGATGCAATGATGATGGAGTCTGATCTTGTATTCTTGGTCAGTTCCTCGTCACGGGCATCAACACCAAAGAGTGCGATGTTGGTATAGCCCTTCATCTTCTCATCGTTAACAACGGTCTCACTGATACTCTGTGTGATGGCTTCCTCGTTGAGGTTAACCTTACCAACCTTGGTCACGTCAACCTTGAAGAAAAGAGTGTAGGCAACATATACAAGAATGCAGGCAAGGAGCATCTCTGCTACCAGAAGGATCACTGCCTTCTTGCTGTTCTTTTTCTTGCCGTTTCCTCCTCTTCCGTTTCCACCGCGTCCGGAGCCGCCATTTCTGGAGCCTGATCCGCCTCTGGAAGATGAGCTTCTGGATGAAGAAGGTCTTGATGAACTTCTTGAAGCCTGTCCTCTTGATGAAGATGACCTGTGCGCATCTCTTGATGAGCCTGAAGCAGATCCTCTTGAACCGCTTCTGGATGAGCTCTGTGAACTCCTCCTGGGTCTGTCTTCATAGTCATCGTAATCATCATATCTGTCGTCATAGCGATCGTCATATCTGTCATCATAACGATCGTCGTATCTGTCATCGTTTCTGCGAGCCGGTCTGCGACCGTCTCTCTCGTAATATTCGTTGTCTCTGTTTGACATAACACGTCTCCTCGTCCCAACAAAAAATTTCACCAATATATTCTGCCACAAATGAGATTCTTTTACAACCCCATACATTAATAAGACAGTGAGTCAGTGGGGACGTTACAGTTTGTGTCAGTGGGGACGTTACAGTTTGACACATTTTGCGGATCAAAATGTGTCAAACTGTAACGTCCCCACTGACACAA
>JAFSTR010000117.1 GCA_017445665.1 Butyrivibrio sp.
AACAGATATACTTATATTATCATATTGATTTCTATTTTTAAATTACGAACGTACTTCATTTATCGGAGGAGTTATATGAAGGCTGTTGCGAGGATGGAGCTAAAACCGGGAATGGTTGTAGCTGAAGATGTTCTAAACTATAAGAACGAGATCATTGTTACCAAGAACACCAGGATCAACGATACGATCATTGAGAAGCTTGCAAGGCAGTCTATTCTGGTGGTCCCCATCAAGGAAGAAATTGACTTCGCAACCACACACTTTGAGAAGGTACGTCTCAGCGAAGGCTTTAAGGCCTTTGAGTCCACATACAAGATCTATTTCCCTGTATACAAGAATCTGGTAGTCAGTGCGGTAACCAACAGAACTCCCATAAACATGAACCAGCTCATGGAGGTTTATCGCAATATCATCGTATGCGCAAAAAGCGGCGAACTTCTTCTCGACTACCTCTATAACATGCTCCCCGGTGAGGATGATATGACTCATGCTCACTGTCTTAACTCTGCTCTCATAGCCGGAGTTTTTGGCACATGGCTGGGGCTTTCCAATGACGACATCAATCTTCTTATCAACTGCGCTTTTGTCTATGACATCGGCAAGCTCAGCATTCCTTATCAGATACTGTGGAAGCCCGAGAGGCTCACCTCCGAGGAATACAGGCTTGTAATGAGGCATACCACTATTGGCTACGACTTTTTAAAGAGCTATGGCTCTTTTGACCAGCATGTCTTAAATGCCACTCTCCAGCACCACGAGAGATGCGACGGATCCGGCTATCCCAAGGCCCTTGAAGCAAATGAGATCGATCAGTTTGCCAAATACATCGCCATAATTGATACCTATGAGGCCATGACATCGCCCAGGTCCTATCGTCAGAAGCTCAATCCCTTCCAGATCATAGCCAACTATGAGAATGAGGGCTTTGTAAAATATGATTTTGCAGCCATCAAGTCAATACTGTCGCATATCGCCAACTCTCAGCTTGGCTTTAACGTACAGCTCAACAACGGCCAGATAGGTGAAGTCATATTAATAAACGAGAAGGCGCTCTCACGCCCTCTCGTCAAAATGTCCGATAATTCACTTCTTGACCTTTCAACCAACAAACAGCTGGCCATTGTTTCAGTTTTCTGACAAGGTCACTCTACTCCAAAGTAAGCATCAAAGATTCTCTTTGCTATAGGTACAGCGAAGCTTCCTCCGCTTCCTGCGTTCTCAACTATGATTGTTACGCAGATCTCCGGATCATCTGCCGGAGCAAAGCCCGTAAACCATGCATGAGAATCCGATGTGGAATTTGTAAATTCAGCAGAACCGGTCTTTCCTGCCGCTGTGTAGGAAAGACCTTTTAATTTGCTCGCCGTTCCGCTCTCTACGACTTCTTTCATCATGCCCTTCATGATGTCAGCTTCAAGTGCAGTCATGAGTCTCTTGTAGCTTTCGGGATCGTAGTCCTTAACCATCTTCCCATCTACGCTCTTTATCGCATCAACAAGATATGGCTTCATCAGGACACCCTCATTGGCAATCGCACAGGTTATCATATTCATGTGCATGGGGGATACAGAAGTCGCTCCCTGTCCGATCGACAGCTGCATCACATCAGCAACACTTGTGTCTGCATCAACAGTGGCGCTGCTCTTTGCATAGAGAATATCAAGCGGAAGCTCCTGATTGAACAAAAGCTGATCAATTGTCCGGGAAAAGACCTTTCGATCCAGATTCACGCCTATGTTAGCAAAGGATGAGTTACAGGATTCCGCAAAGGACTTGGTAAGGTCAACACTTCCGTGAGTCTCTCCGTGGAAGCACTGGATGCTCTCGTTATCAACAGAAAACCTGCCGTTACAGGTAAACTTATAATTCGTATAGTCCTGCGGATGCTCCTTCAAATATGCAAGGCTTGTGATTATCTTAAATGTCGATCCCGGAGGATACATTCCCTGAGTTGCTCTGTTAAGGAGCTTGGCATCAGGGGATTTATCCGCAAGAAGGTTCTCCCAGTCGCTCTGGATAGTATTAGGGTCAAAATCCGGCTTGGACACCATCGCAAGTATCTCACCGGTCTTGGGGTTAGTTACGACAACTGCTCCCTTTCTGGCAGACAGCGCATTATAAGCAACTTCCTGTAAGTTGACATCAAGTGTTGTGATACAGGTATCTCCGGGATATTTACTGCCCTGTGTATCAAGGCTCACCTTATCCGAGAGATCTATGCTTGTATTGATCAGATAATAGTTGGCAAGTGCCTCTATTCCTGCCTTTCCGTTTGTGGAATACCCCACTACATGCGCAAACTCTTTTCCGTAAGGATAAACTCTTGCATCCTTGCCGTTGGCATCAGTTTCCGAATAAGCCAGCACATCTCCGTTTCTGGATACGATCTGTCCGCGCAGGTTCTGATTAAGGAGGATCTGCTGTCTTGTATTGTAGCTGTTGTTCATCAGTACCTGTCTGTTGTTGTATGAATAAAAGCTTATATACCCCAGCATGATCACAAATATAGCCGCGTAGAATGCCGAAATGACAATTATGGGATATGAGCGTATTCTTTTTTTCTTAGTCTTTTCCTGCTGCTTCATTTAATCTTCTTTCCTGCTCGCGTTTGCGCTTTCTGCGCTCCATGGCTTCATATCTCTCATCCGTCCTGACCATGCATACGCCCTCGGCTATCATGATCATGGCTATCGTCACAAGGACCGAAGTGCCTCCGTAACTCACCAGTGGCAACGTCACACCTGTAAGCGGTATGAACTTGGATCCTCCTCCGATCGTGAGAAATGTCTGGAATATGTATGCCACACCAATTCCGCAGATGATCATCCGGTAGTACTTATCCCTTATGAAATAGCCCTCATACATCAGCATAAAGAAAGTGCTGACACATACAAGTGCCATAAGTACAGCAAAAATAACCCCCATCTCCTCAGCAATAGCCGAGAAAATAAAGTCCTGCTCAACATAAGGTATTGACCTGGGTGATCCGCCGTAAAGTCCAAGCCCGAACCATCCGCCGGAACTTATTCCGAACAGCGACTGTGAGAGCTGATAGCCTGATGTCTCGATATCTCCAAAGGGATCGAGCCATGCATGGACTCTCAGTCTTATATGGGAAAAGAGCTTGTAAGCCACCATACTTGCAATCGCGCCAAAGGTCAGTCCCATAAGCAGATATCCGATATTCTCCGTGGAAATATAGATAAGAGCCAGATATATGACAAAAAAGATCAGTGCACTTCCAAGGTCCCTGGAAAGCACCAGTATTATCACATGCCCCGCCGCCACAACTGAAGCAAGGAACAGCTGCCAGATATTCTCCGCTTCAAGTAATGCTCCTGCCATAAAGAACAGGAACAGCACCTTAACAGCTTCCGAAGGCTGAAATGTTATGCCTGCAAGGGTAAAAGATATCTTGGATCCGTTAGTCACAGCGCCGTATAAAAGAACTGCTCCAATAGCCACTATTCCGGCTCCTGCATATATCCAGGTGAGTTTCTTGAGGTAGTCAAACCTGAGGATCACCTCCGGTATAAAAAATCCGATGACAAAAGACGCTGTCACGATAAAGAACTGCTTAACTGCCTTCTCATAGGAAAGTCTTGTCAGGATTATCATTCCTATCATTAGAAGAAGGCATGTGTTGTTGATAAGAAGTCTGTTACCCTCCGGATAGATGACATAAAACAGCATCAGTACCGAAGCAAAGATTATTATCTGAAATGCAAAGAAAAACAAATAAACAGGCTTACCTGTCCTTGCTATTATCTGGATAAAGCATGAGATCTGCATTGCAAACATGCAGATGATCTGTCTGATGTATAGACCTTTTCTCTTTTTCTCCGTCTTGTACCTGTAAACAAAAAAGGATTCAAAGACGTATATAAGCATGAAAATATCTATGACATATTTCGATATTTCCGTTACATATAGTTCCATTGTTAAATTTATTCCGCTCCGCGTTTAAAATGTCCTGTGGTGAAGTTGCCGTTTTCGAAGATGTCTCCTGCATCTGCGCCGTTTATGAGGTCTGTGTAGTGATCAAGCACCTCTCCGGTCCTCTTTGCGCTTTCCACGGTAAAATCGACACGATAATGATCAAAGAAGTCTCCATCCAGTATTTTGCCTATCTTACTGTGAAGCGAAGTAGGATGGACATTCCAGATCACATTGTAACAATGCCTGCAGTTACATGTTACAGGCAGAGTATTTCCAAGTCTGTCTATTATTTTTGTGTTCTCGCTATAGAGCTCATGTACTCGTCCGCTGCAGTTTCCGATAGTTTTCTTAATGCAGCCCGCACTCACCATCATAGGCATATGGCCATAGAGATTATAGGAAACAGGAATCTGAACCTCTTTCTTGAGCTCTTTTACCATATCTCTTGCTTCTGCAAAGTTAAGCTCATAAGGGACGGTAATCTCGTTCACTCTGAAGTTCTCTGAAGGCTCGCCACAATCAATAAGCTCCCTTGCAGCCTCTTTATTCCAGGTGTAAACGCTGTAATCGGTTATGACTCTTCCGTTAAACTTCCTGTCCCTAAGATAGCCCAGCTGTTCAAGATTTCTTACCAGCACTCCCTGATAGCCTGTCCTAGAAAGCTTATCCATT
>JAFSTR010000118.1 GCA_017445665.1 Butyrivibrio sp.
CTGTCTTTTGCCGCATCTCAAAGAGGTCTTTTCTGAACAGTATCCACAATGCCATACAAAAAAGTGTTAACAGGATATAAGTCCCGGCAAACAGAATAAACACAGTCAGGATTTTAAAAATGCCACTGCTGAACTGAGCAGTAAGCTTCCCATATAAAAGATAGGTGATCAGCGCAGAAATAAGTGTCGGCACAGCTTCAATTGACAGAATCCACAGGATCGGCGGTTTTTTTACAAATTTAAAGCTAAAGACCCATTTATTCAGGAAATAAATGCACACAAAAAGAACTACCGTAAGCGGATTTCTTACGGTAATTCCCATTATAAGCTGAAGTGCCCAACTTCCCATAAGTGCCGGGATATATTTAATTAGCCATCCCTCTAAATGATCGCCAATTTTTTTCATATGATCAAACGCCTTCGTTATCCATGATTTCTTTTAACTTATCATATACTGCCAGGCCATCAAATGTTGCAAAATAATCTCTCGGAGTCTCGGCACGCCTTATAAGTTCTACGCTTCCGTCCTTCTTAAGAAGAAGCTCGGCACTCTTAAGCTTGCCGTTGTAGTTGTAGCCCATGGAGAATCCGTGAGCACCTGTGTCATGGATAAAGAGATAGTCCCCCTTATCAATCTTAGGGAGCTGTCTTTCTATCGCAAACTTATCGTTGTTCTCACAAAGAGAGCCTGTAATGTCATATACATGATCAAGAGGAGCATTCTCTTTTCCCAGAACAGTGATGTGATGATATGCGCCGTACATTGCGGGTCTCATAAGGTTTACAGCACAGGCATCAACACCAATGTATTCCTTGTAAATGTGCTTCTCGTGGATTGCCTTTGTAACAAGAGCGCCGTAAGGTGCCATCATGTATCTTCCCATCTCGGTGAAGATCTTTACATCGCCCATTCCGGCAGGAACAAGGATCTTATCGAACTGCTCGTGAACACCTCTGCCGATGGCTGCGATATCATTGCTCTCCTGATCGGGACGGTAAGCAACGCCTACACCACCTGAGAGATTGATAAACTCGATCTTGGCACCTGTCTCCTTCTGAAGCTCTACAGCCAGTTCAAAAAGCTGTCCAGCAAGTTCAGGATAATAGTCATTGGTCACGGTATTGCTGGCGAGAAATGCGTGGATACCAAATTTTCTGGCGCCTTTCTCCTTGAGGATCTTAAAGGCCTCAAAGAGCTGATCCTTAGTCATTCCATACTTGGAATCTCCGGGGTTATCCATGATCTGGTTGGCCATGGTAAATACTCCGCCGGGATTGTATCTGCAGGAAATGGTCTCAGGGATCTTTCCAATTGTCTTCTCAAGAAAATCGATGTGAGTAAAATCATCAAGGTTTATGATAGCGCCAAGCTTATCAGCATAGACAAACTCCTCAGGAGGAGTGTCATTGGAGGAGAACATGATGTCCTCTCCGGTTGCTCCTACAGCATTGCTGAGCATCAGCTCTGTCATTGAAGAGCAGTCAAAGCCGCATCCAAGGCTCTTTAAGATCTCCATAAGTCTTGGGTTTGGTGTAGCCTTAACCGCGAAATATTCCTTAAATCCCTTATTCCAGGAAAAAGCATCATATACTGCCTTGGCATTTCTTGTAAAGCCCTCTTCATCATAGATATGAAAAGGTGTTGGGTAGGTTTTTACAATTTCCTGAACTTTCTCCAGGCTTAAAAAAGGTTTTTTCATAATATTCCTCCGAAACTCTAACAATAAAAACTTACCTCAAACTTTAACACGTCAGCGCACTATATTGCAAGAGTAAACTTAAATATTTTCTATCTGCCAGTCAATAGGCTCAAGACCGTTTGCTTTCAAAAACTCATTGGCCTTACTGAAATGCTTACAGCCAAAGAATCCCCTGTATGCAGATAATGGACTTGGATGAGGTGCAGTCAGCACCAGATGTTTTGGATTATCAAGCATAGACCTCTTCATCTGCGCAGGTCTTCCCCATAACATGTAAACAACAGGTTCATCCTTTTTATTCACAGCCTGAATAATGGCGTCCGTAAACTGCTCCCAGCCCTTTCCCTGATGAGAATTAGCTGCATGGGCTCTTACCGTCAGAACGGTGTTCAGCATGAGTACACCCTGATCAGCCCATTTTTTCAGGTATCCGTTATTGGGAATATAGCATCCAAGGTCATCATGCAGCTCTTTATATATATTCTGAAGTGACGGCGGTGTATCAGCCTTCCCGGGAAGCACGGAGAAAGAAAGCCCGTGGGCCTGTCCCGGCTCATGGTACGGATCCTGTCCCAGGATCAGCACCTTCACATCCTTAAGTGCAGTGAAATGCAGTGCATTAAAAATATCCTCAGATGGCGGATAAACCACATGAGTGCTGTATTCTTTTTTTACAAATTCATAAAGGTTCTTATAATATGGCTTCTTAAACTCGCCACCGACTGCCTCAAGCCAGTCTCCTTCTATCATCCCCATCTTACAGGTACTCCTTTCCCGGAGAGGTACTCTTTTACCTGATTTATCTCAAGCTCTTTATAATGGAAAAGAGATGCCGCCAAAGCCGCATCAGCTCCGCCTTCTGTCAGTGCATCGTAGAAGTGGGACAGCTCTCCTGCTCCGCCGGATGCTATAACCGGCACGGAAACTGCGTCAGCCACAGCCCTTGTAAGTTCAATGTCATATCCGTTCTTGGTTCCGTCGCAGTCCATACTGGTCAGAAGGACCTCTCCTGCTCCCAGTTCTACGCCTTTTTTAGCCCATTCTACAGCATCGAGGCCCATATCAATCCTTCCGCCGAATTTATATACGCTCCAGCCGTCTCCACCCTCACGCCTCTTGGCATCAATGGCAAGGACAACGCACTGGCTTCCGAACTTCTCGGCAGCCTCCCTGATAAGCTCAGGTCTGTCTATGGCAGCTGAATTTACAGCCACCTTATCCGCGCCTTCTCTGAGGATTGCTCTGACATCATCTACTGTCCTTATTCCTCCGCCTACAGTAAAGGGGATAAAGACCTTTTTGGCCACTTCCCTTACCATATCGGCAACAGTTGCCCTTCTCTCATTGGAGGCTGTTATATCAAGGAAAACCAGCTCATCGGCTCCTGCCTTGGAGTAGGCTTCACCAACAGAGACAGGATCTCCTGCGTCCTTAAGATTAACAAAATTTATTCCTTTGACAACCCTGCCGTTGTTTACGTCAAGACAGGGAATGATTCTCTTTGTAAGCATTTTTGTTTGCTCCTATATATGTAAAAAGTTGTCCAGTATCTGCATTCCCACATCGGCGCTCTTCTCCGGATGGAACTGACACGCAAAAACGTTTCCGCACTCCACCGATGCATCAATTGTAACGGAATACTCCGTTGTCGCAGCCACGATGGATCTGTCAGCCGCCTTTAGATAATAGGAATGAACAAAGTAAACATAAGGATCTCCGGATATTCCCTTAAACAGTCTTGCTCCCTCCCTGATCTTAAGGTTATTCCATCCGATCTGCGGGATCTTGTAGGTGTTTCCGTTTTCATCCATATCCGGAATATCTATTATCTCTCCACGCAAAATGCCCAGGCCGCGAACTCCATCTGATTCCTTACTGGACTCAAATAAAAGCTGCTGACCCAGGCATATTCCCAAAAAGGGTACTTCCTTTTTTACAACTTCATTTATTATGTTCTCAAGATCATACTCCCTGATGCGATCCATGGCGTCGCCAAAGGCACCTACACCCGGAAGAACCACATGATCTGCCTTGTAGATAGTCTGAGGATCTCTTGTAACTGAAGTGTCTGCTCCCAAGTACTGGAAGGCTTTCTCCACACTCTTTATGTTTCCTGCATCATAGTCAATAATTGCAACCACTTGGCATCTTCTCCCTTCCCCGGTATCGATGCCACGAAGCAGCTATGACTCAAAAGTCCCGACTATCTCCATAAGTCTGATAGTATAATCTCTATCCTTCTTGATCGAGTTAATCTCCTCAACGTCTGCCTCTGACAGACCATAACTCTCCGAAAGCAACGATTCTATACTATCGTACACGCTATTAACCTCAATTTCAACACCATACTTCTGAGCATCTTCCAAAAGCTTGGTCTTGTTTTTCTTGGCCATTAGTAGCATATCCAGGGCTTCTTCCTTCATATTCATGGCTGTGTAATTATCATAGCCGTCAAGATATCTCTGGGCCCAGGCAAGAACTCTGGACTGCTCGTAAATAACAGTCTCCTTCTCATTCATGTCTTTTCCGTAGAGCATCTTGTATGCAGTGGTATATTCCCTGTAGGTAAATGCTGTTTCCGCTCTCTCTGATGCTATCCTGTCAGGAAGGACAAGTGCCGGTATCATAATAAGGATACCAAGGCTCGCTGCGAAGATTCCGGATATGGCAATCTTCTTGGGTGAAATAGCCTTTTCCGGAGCTCCCGGATCCTTAGGAGGCTTGGGTTTCTTCTCCTTCTTGGGCTTCGGAGGCTTTTTCTCCTTCGGCGGCTTTTCCTTCTTAGGCTTTTTCTCCTGTGGCTTCTTTTCTTTCTTTTCCTTCTTTTTCTTACCCTTTGGAGCTCCGCCTTCACCAAGTTCATCAAGTACCTGCTGATTCTCCTCAGTCAGACCGGCAAGTCCTTCATTTTCGGGCTCTTCATCCTCCTTGGTAAGGGCAGCCAGAAGTTTTGTAAAGAAGCCTTGCTTCTTCTCTTTACCGCCACTTTTATCTTTCTTTTTCTTGCCCTTTACAGGTTCTTCATCATCTTCATCAGGATCACCGGATGTCCTTTCAGGGATTGAAGCAAGCTCATCAAGTGAGGGTTCTCCTGCTCCCTCATCACCAAAGCCGTCCTCAGTAAGGGCATCCAGAATATCTTCTTTAGGAATCTCTGATTCTTCGGCGTGTCCGGTCTCTTCGTCCTTGGCAGCCGTGCTCTCTATGTCCTCGATTTCGTCATTTGCAAGTGAATTCATCAGAGCATCCAGATCCTGCATGGATACATCTTCACCACCTGCTTCTTCACCGGCAGCGGAATTGGATTCTGCGACCTCCGCAAGTGCTGCAACTTCACCATCTGTAGCTCCGGAGTCTGCTTCATCTGCGCCAAGAAGGTCATCAAGACTTGCTTCAAGATCGTTTAAATCGAAATCTTCTTCTGATGTCGCTTCCTTGGCAGGCTCAGCACCGTTTTCCTCGCCCGGCTGATCTAAAAATGTATCAAGATTGATCTCTATCGGTGTTTCTTCTGTCTCTGCACCCGGAGCAGCTTCCGGTGTCTCTGACGGTGCTTCCTCGGGAGCTGCATCAGCTGCTTCTTCAGGTTCTCCACCATCCAGTGTAAATCCCGAAAGATCCAGTTCATCTATAGAATTCTCGGCTACTGCGTGTTCTTCTGTAGGGCTTTCCTCAGCAGGCTCTTCCTGCATCTCTTTGGGCTCATTGGATTTGTCCTCATCTCCAACCAGCTGATCCATCTCACTCTCAAGATCTCCCAGTGAAAGCTCATCAAGATTCAGCTCATCAGAGGCTTGCTCATCCTCGCCATCTTCCTTCATATTATCAAGAACATCGCTGAGGCTGTCCTGAGTAGCCTCTTCGCCAGGATTCATCAGTCCGTTATCGGGCATATCATCCAAAAGATCTGTCAATATCTCTTCAGGGGTCTGATCAGCGTCAGATCCTGCTTCATTTTCCAAAACAACCTGATTATCCTCCGGAAGCGAAACCTCCGGAGCCATTTCTAAAAGAGCATCATCGCCCTCCTCGACGTCAACAAGAGGAGCTCCTGTATTAGCAGGCATACCGTCAAACTTACCGCTCTGGATCTCAGCATCCATTCTCTCAGCATCAGCAATAGCTTCATCCAGTGCTATTTCTTCAGGATCCCTGACGTCATCAATATTAGGATCTTCTCCGACTCTGAACTTAGGAATTCCCGGATCTGTCGGTGCTTCAATCTCGTCTAAAAGCTCTGCCATTCTGTCATCAACGATCTCATCGGCATCGAGCTTGCTGAGAAGACTTCCTATATCATTAAGATCCTCATTACCGTTTGAATTATTTACGAGCGCACTAATATCCCCTGATCCACTCTGTGAACCGGAGGTATTATGCTTGGAAGACATTCTGCTAAGGGCAGATTGAGGGTTGTTTTTATTCGATTTTTGAGCGGAATTCAATAAACTGTCGAGATACTCCTCGTTGTTCGAATTCATAGCCCTTCTCTCTCCTGCAAAATATAATTAACCGAATTCATCTGTATTGAATCCGTTTTTATTTTTATTTCAGGGGTATGATGAAAAAGCTTTTCGTGCACTCTGATCAGATGAGCCTTTTTATTTATAAATGTAATCTTTTCAAATGGCCATCTTATAACAGTGGGATAATCCAGGGACACACCCAGCTCTAAGATCAGCAGTTTCTTGCCCAGGGTACCAGATAGATAATTTTGATATTTATCCCAATTATATAAATAAGCTCTCTCGTTATATTTTATTTTACTATATTCTTCGCGTTTTTGGTTAAGATATAATAATTTTCCGTCAAAAAATGGTTTATAAAAGGTTTCTTCTTCACCAAGTTGACCATTTCTTGCAGTGATTATCTTATGTATTCTGCTTACTATTCCCTGAAAATCTTCAGATTTTGTGACTTCAATCAGCTCTTCTTCCGGATCGTTGCTCTGAAGATATCTGTAATTGCCGCAAGGATAGACGCAGTTTTCTTCCTCAAATCCGTTTAAAAGAGCATCCTGTAAAAACAGATCCGAAACCAGGAAATAGCTCTTATCACCTATGAGACTCCTCAGAGCCTTGTAGGCTTCATCTATTCTTTCATCGTTATTGTAATAGCCGTATTCAAACTCAACTATAGGCCAGAGCCAGCTGTTTGCCTCATCTTCACAGTATTTATGGAGCTGTTCATACCTGAGGTCCTTCTGAATACCCTTTTTTATCCAATCCCACTCGCTGCCTATTCCAATTATCAGCTTATCGCTTTCTTTTATATATTCTTCAAGGCTCTTTTCCATAATCAATACCCCGTTTAATAAAAAAATCTCCCTTTACCACAACAGTCATTGAAAACTTGTTTTCATAACTGAGTTAGCAAAGGGAGTTGGGATCAGTTAATATCAGCCATCCGTTGCATTAACTAGTTCATCAATTACAGATACGAGATTTCCAATCTCAGGTTTTGATAACTGTCTGTCAGCTCCAAGGGATTCTCC
>JAFSTR010000119.1 GCA_017445665.1 Butyrivibrio sp.
CTCAGCAGCACCTTTGAGGACCTGTCCCAGGAAGAGATAGCATCCTTAAGCCTTCGCCTTGCAGGTGAAGTCAGAAAGCGCGGCTACCGCATAATGTGGGATCCTGAAATAGTACACAGGGTCTGAATGGGAGATACGTAAATGGGACTGCTTACTGTAATAATACCCAACTACAATGGTAAAAAATATCTCGGTGACTGCTTAAGAAGTCTTGAGAAGCAGACGTTCATTGCCTTTGACACCATAATTGTGGACAACGGCTCAACGGACGGCAGTCAGGATTATATAAGAAAGAACTGGCCCGGTGTGGAGCTCATTGAGCTGAATGAGAACACGGGCTTTGCAAACGCTGTAAACGTGGGCATCAAGGCTGCGGACTCGGAGTATGTCTTTTTACTTAACAACGACACAATGTGCGATGAGTATGCCCTTGAGAAGCTCATCAAAGTGATGGACAGCAAGAAAAAGCTCTTCTCTGCCCAGGCTAAGATGCTTCAGATGAAGGCCCCGCACAACATTGACGACTGCGGAGATCTGTACTGTGCACTCGGATGGGCATTTACTCCGGGCAAGGACGCAGACAACAGTCACTTTAAGCGCCGTGAGTCTATTACAAGTGCCTGCGCAGGAGCAGCTATTTACAGAAAAGAGTATTTTGAAAAAGTCGGATACTTTGACGAGGAGCATTTCTGCTATCTTGAGGATGTGGACATCGGCTATAGAGCGCGCCTTAAAGGCTTTGCCAATGTTATGGAGCCTACAGCCATCGTTTATCACGTGGGCAGCGCATCCAGCGGCTCAAGATACAATGCCTTCAAGGTTGAGCTTACAGCAGCCAACAACTTATTCCTTATTTATAAGAACATGCCTGCATTTCAGATCTTCATCAATTTCCTTCCGATATGCATAGGTATTGCCATCAAGCACGCCTTTTATGTGAGACACGGTCTGGGGAAAGCTCACATCAAGGGGCTCTTTGGGGGCTTTAAAAAGATTGCAAAATTTGCGAACCACCGCGTGATCTTCGGGAGAAAAGAGCTTGTTAATGCATTCAGGCTTCAGATCGAGCTCTGGGTAAATATTGGTCGCAGGATCATGAATGTGTGATATAATATCCCTAACTATGGGAAGGTATGGAAAAGTATTGTGATCAAAGACAATCAGGTACATCTCAATAGGGCGCATGTTATCGTGGACGGGCTTTTGGTGGCCGGTTCCTACGTGCTTTCCTACTATATAAAATTTGAATCCATATTCGCAGATAAAAGGCCCGGCGGAAGACTTTCCATGGAGACCTATTTTTCTGCGCTTTATTTTTTGGTTCCCGCGTATATTCTCTTATACTATATGGTCCAGCTCTACACCTCCAGGAGGGCTCTGCGCCTGTGGGAGGAGTTCGTGGACATTGTCCAGGCCAACGTCATGGGCATCATCGGCTTTACGGTTATCCTGTACCTGTTAAAACAGGGCGACTTCTCCAGATGGATGATGGCCATATTCTTCGGACTTAATATCACCCTTACAACTATAGCCCACTGGCTGCTGCGCAAGTTCCTGCAGTTTATCAGGAAAAAGGGCTACAATATTAAGCATATTCTGCTGGTCGGATATTCCAGGGCTGCGGAGGCCTATATCAGCAGGATTTTGGAAAACCCCCAGTGGGGCTACGTTGTGGCAGGTGTTTTGGACGACTTTGTTCCTGTTGATACCAGCTACCACGGAGTAAAGGTCATTGGCAAGATCGATCAGCTCGGTAACCTGCTTGAAAACAACAACTACGACGAGATCACCATCACCCTTCCTCTGGATGATTACGACCGTCTTGAGACACTGGTTGCATACTGCGAGAAGTCCGGTGTTCACACCAAGTTTATTCCTGATTATACATCGCTTTTCCCAAGTAACCCTTACACGGAGGAAGTTCAGGGACTGCCTGTCATCAATATCAGATACGTACCTCTTACCAATTCCTTTAACAGGTTTGCTAAGAGGATAGTGGATATCGTGGGATCTCTTTTCGCTATCATACTGTTCTCGCCTATCATGCTGATATCGGCTATTGCCATTAAGGCTACAAGCCCGGGCCCCATCATCTACAAGCAGGAGAGAGTAGGAAGGAACGGAGTTCCCTTCATGATGTACAAGTTCAGGACCATGAAGGTCCAGACTGAGGCCGAGGAAAAGAAAGGCTGGACCACCAAGGACGATCCCCGCGTGACGAAAGTCGGCGGATTCCTCAGAAAGACCAGTATCGATGAGATGCCTCAGTTCTTCAACATCTTTATAGGTCAGATGAGCCTTGTGGGACCTCGTCCCGAGAGACCTCAGTTTGTTGAGAAGTTCAAGGAACAGATTCCCCGCTACATGGTCAAGCATCAGGTTCGTCCGGGACTTACCGGCTGGGCGCAGATTAACGGCTATCGCGGAGATACATCTATTCGCAAGAGAATTGATTATGATATCTACTATATAGAAAACTGGAGCATGGCTTTTGACTTCAAGATCCTGCTTGGCACTATAAGACATGGTTTCGTGAATAAAAATGCGTACTAATAAGACAGTGAGTCAGTGGGGGCGTTACAGTTTGTGTCAGTGGGGACGTTACAGTTTGACACATTTTGATCCGCAAAATGTGTCAA
>JAFSTR010000002.1 GCA_017445665.1 Butyrivibrio sp.
AAAGTTCTGGCCTTGTTGGTCTTTTGCATCTCATCTATATGAAGAATTTCCTCTTCACCATCCTCGCTATAACTCTTATCGGAAAATTCCTTCTTAAATGCTTTTTCAAATTCCTCTGCACTCATCTTAATTACCTGTTTTCTGTCTGTAAATCTATTGTACTTTCGAGACGGCAACAAATATCCCCGTCGTCACTCCGGTGTATTCTCGTCCGCAAACTCTTTTAACTGTGGCTTGCTGCGACGATTCTTGTTGTAAAGAATCTGAAGTCCCCTGAGGGTCAGATTCGGATCATAAACATCGATCTCTTCAGTGTCGTCGGCTACGATCCTGCCAAGTCCGCCGGTTGCTATAACCTTCGCGTTTGGAAAGCCCGATGCCTTCTTCATCTCATTTACAATGTACTTGGTCTGTCCAATCTGTCCATAGTAAAGGCCTGCCTGCATACTGGAGATAGTCTCTTTTGCCAGGATTCCAGCAGGCTTTGCTATCTCAATCTCCGGAAGCTTAGCTGCGTCCTCCCAAAGAGCCTTGGCGGATATCCTGATGCCCGGGGAAAAGATGCCCGTAAAGAGCTCTCCCTTATCGTTTACCATAATATATGTGGTAGCAGTTCCAAAGTCGATGACAAGTACCGGTCCGCCATATATCTCGTATCCTGCAACCGCATCAACTATAAGGTCCGGGCCCACTTCCCTTGGATTGTCCGTTGCAATCTTGATACCGGTCTTGATGCCGGGTCCCACAATATAAGGCTTCTTGCCGATGTACTTGACGATGGCATTTACAAGAGCGTGCATCACCTTCGGAACCACGCTGGCTATCATAGCGCCCTCGATGGCAGTCTTGGCAACACCGTTTATCTCAAGCATAGAGAGAATCTCGATGCCGTATTCGTCTGAAGTCCTGGCAAATCCTGTGGTCATGCGAAAAGAGCTTACAAGCTTCTCTCCACTAAATACTCCGCATGTAATATTTGTATTTCCTACATCAATTACAAGAATCATAATTCCTCCGATAAAAAGCCGCTGTAAACCAGAAGTCCCGGAACAAAAATCACATCATGTGTAGCTGTAAAGGCCCCTTACGGAAACTTCTCCGGCGTTTATCTCAAACTCTTCGCCCTCTTCATTGGAGACGATAAGAGCTCCGGTATTGGTAATGCCGTGAGCAATGGCCTCATACTCACCCTTGGGGTCGAGAACCTTGACCAGCTTGTGCCTGTTGATAAGCCTGCTCTCATAATTATCCCTAAGGAGAGTCAGGTCAAAAGACCTGTTGTATTTCTCATAGTTCTCTTCAAAGCGTTTCATGCAGCAGGCCACCACTGTACTCCTGTCCACCTTTACTCCGGTGGTGGTAAGGATAGACCCTGCTATGTCCCTGATATCCTCCGGAAACTCAGTCATGTTTACGTTTATGCCGACTCCGATAACCACGTTGTTAATGGTATTATCAGGGTTCATGTGAAGCTCTGTCAGTATACCACATATTTTTCTATTGGCAATAACTACGTCATTGGGCCACTTTATCTGCGGATAATACTTGGTCTCAGAAAGTATCTCCCTGGGAAAATCCATAAGAGTTGATCTTGATAAAGACCTGTCCCTCTTCTCAATAATTGCATCCTCAATGCCTTCTGCTACTGAAAGACCCATAACCAAAGTAAGCATGGATATCTTCTCAGGAGGCGCGATGGGTCTTAGTAAAAGACTCATTGCAATGTTGGTGCCACTGGGAGTTTCCCAGCTTCTCCCTCTTGAGCCGCGACCCTTTTTCTGCATATCAGCAACCACAAGCGTTCCATGCGCAGCACCCTCCTCTCCGAGGATTTTTACATCATCGTTTGTGGATCCGGTCTCATCCTTATAGATTAGATTTCTTGCAGCCCAGTTGGTTGTCAGCTGCCGGCTGATATCTTCTTTACTTAGCATAAACTCCCCTTCAAGCCTTGATCAAAATGTAATTTGTCTATGTTGTATAGATTCATGATATATTATAGCAACATCAGCAAAAATGCTGCCTCAAATCTTCGCATTACTTCTTCAGCGTTGCAAGCATCACTGCTTTAATCGTGTGCATGCGGTTCTCCGCCTCATCAAACACGATGGATCTTTCGGACTCAAATACTTCATCTGTAACTTCCATCTCATCAAGTCCGTATTTTTCCTTGATCTGTCTGCCGATTCCTGTGTTAAGGTCATGGAATGAAGGCAGGCAGTGCATAAATACCGCTCCGTCCCCTGCGTTCTTCATAATATCCATAGTCACGCGATATGGCTCAAGATCTTTGATACGCTCTTCCCAGACTTCATCCGGCTCTCCCATGGATACCCAGATGTCTGTGTAGATAACATCAGCGCCCTTTGTACCTTCAATCGGGTCCTCACAAAAATCGATCACTGCACCTGTGCTCTTTGCGATCTCCTTGCAGGTATCCACCAGCTCTTTTCCCGGGAAATATTTCTTGTTGGAAACAGCTGTAAAGTGCATTCCAAGCTTAGCGCACAAAACCATTAAAGAATTGCCTGTGTTATATCTTGCATCTCCCATGTATACAAGGTGAATCCCCTTG
Source organism: Butyrivibrio sp. (assembly GCA_017445665.1). GTDB lineage: Bacteria > Bacillota > Clostridia > Lachnospirales > Lachnospiraceae > Butyrivibrio. The sequence goes on from JAFSTR010000002.1 coordinate 2,576, forward strand.
AGCTTTCCAAAGTGCTCCCTGATAGTAAGCGCGTCAGCCAGCATCTGTGTGGGATGGAACTCATTGGTAAGTCCGTTCCATACTGGAACCTTGCTGTATTTGGCAATTGTCTCCACTATTTCCTGCTCAAAGCCCCTGTACTCGATTCCGTCATACATGCTGGATAAAACGCGAGCTGTATCGGCAATACTCTCTTTTTTGCCAATCTGTGAGTCTGTGGGGTTAAGGTATGTGGAACCCATACCAAGATCGGATGCTGCAACTTCAAAGGAGCATCTTGTCCTTGTACTTGTCTTTTCAAAGATCAGCGCTATATTTCTGCCCTTAAGCTCATCATGGAGAATGTGTCTTCGTTTCTTGTCCTTAAGCTCAGCAGCAAGATCGATCAGATACTCAATCTCTTCCGTAGTAAAATCAAGCAGTTTCAAAAAATCGCGTCCGTATAAATTCATCGCATCTCCTCCATTCCACTCTCGGCAGTGTCCGTTTCCCAAAACGCCAGGCATTTAGCAACCTGTATATTTCAAATAAGGGATTGCACTACCGCAATCCCTTACATCTTATCATATTAGAATGAATATTTCTGCATATTTATACGATTTTGATGAATAACTTTTATCACCGCGCAAACGAAAACAATCATTTAAGAGAACATGCTGTCACCAGAATACATGAGCTCCGATTATGATGCCTTCTCGTCCGTTGGCTCTTCTGAAGTGAAGCGCAGAACCCACGGTAGTCTCGCCATTAAGCGCTGCCTGAGCTGCCTGGTAGTTCATATCATAAATCTTGCCACTGTTGTAAACCTTGGCAACTGTTCCGTTAAGAGCAGGTGTAAACTGACCTGAAGCATAAATAACACTGTAAATTGTGTTAGGATAAGCTCCGCTCCTTACACGGTTAAGAACGACTGCACCAACTGCCACTCTGCCTTCATAAGGCTGATTGCCTGCCTCACACTGAATAAGTGCTGCAAGAAGCTTGAGTTCATCAGCATCTGCTGCCACAGCTCCCTGATTCTTCTTAAGAGCTGCCTTCTTGGCTGCCTCTTCTCTGATCTTAATCGCTGCTATGGTCTCACCCTGGTCAATCTTGAACTCAGTTGTTACATACTCAGACTGAACATATCCCGTCTCATCGTTGTAATCTACACTGATCCAGCCATTTCCCAGATCTTCGATCATATCCACAAAAACTTTCTCTGTTAAAACGCCGAGTACTTCTGCATCCTCAGATGGCTCTTTTCTTACATTAAGAGCACTGCTAAGACTGGTAACGATCTGCTTACCAACTTCCGAAGCTGCATTCTGAGCATCCTCATCAAAAAGGAGATACTCATCTTTGGCCCATCCCACAAGGTCTCCGGACTGGAGCTTGGTCCAACCGTTCTCTCTTGAAAGGATCTTGCCTCCGCAGTCCTTATAAAGGACGCCTACCTTTGTACTGTCTTCATCAGGATTCTCCCTGATGTTAAGTGTCTTTGACACATTTGACATCACGAGCCTGCTCTCTGTTGTCTCTTCTGTAGAGACAGTGCTTGCTACGGATGCCTTGTCCGATTTGTCCACGTTACTGGCCACGATAACCTCTGTGGCATCATAATCCATGCCAAGTGGAGAAACAGGACTGATAATACTAGAAATGCCTACGGAAATGTCGCTGACGCCGTTGTTATTCCTGGCATTTACAGTTAATCCATTGGAAGTAAAGAGAACCAGGACGAGACCTAAAACAAAGAAAGGCCTCAGTTTTCCAACAGATAACCTTGTCGTCTTATTCATACCTTTGCTATCCTCGAATTTAATGTTCCAGCATATAAGCATGCCGGGCGGTAATTGTTACACAAATATTTCAATTTATTACCGCTATCAACACACGATATTAGCAAAAATATTCTCATTTGTCAAATTTGTAGCAATTTTTCGTTCAAATTCAGGATAAGAAAACCTTATCGTAACTGGTCTGCAAGCGGAAAGACAACCCTAAAATCTTACAGGCTCCTGCTCTTATCAATGCAGGCTTTTACTGCATCTATGACAGTTCCTCTAAACCCTTTTTCCTCCAGCACTCTGACAGCTTCTATGGTTGTACCTGCAGGAGAACATACCATATCCTTAAGTTCTCCCGGATGCTTGCCTGTTTCCAGTACCATCTTGGCACTTCCGAGAACTGACTGGGCCGCAAATTCATAGGCCTGCTTCCTTGGCATACCGCCTGCAACCGCAGCATCTGCCATAGCCTCAATGAACAAGAATACATATGCCGGAGAAGAACCGCTCACTCCAACCACCACATCCATCATGGATTCAGGTACTGTATATGCCTTTCCAAAGCTCTCCAAAAGCTCAAGCACAAAATGGAAGTCCTCGTCTGTTACAAGATCATTTCTGCAA
>JAFSTR010000120.1 GCA_017445665.1 Butyrivibrio sp.
CTTGGCATTTAATGCGCCTTTAACTCTTGCCATCTTTAAATCCTCCTATAAAATCTAACTATCAAAAAATAATAACAATGAAGTTACGCTAGTGCGTAACACGTTCGAACCAGACTCGTGAAAAACCTCGCCAGGTTCTCTCAGCCATAAGGAAGGATCTGCTTCATTGTCTTAACATTAGTAGCGTCAACAAGTCCGGCATGTCTAAGATTTCTCTTTCTCTTTGTGGACTTCTTAGTTAAGATGTGGCGCTTATACGCTTTGTTTCTCATGAGCTTTCCTGTGCCTGTAACCTTGAATCTCTTGGCAGCTGCTCTCTTTGTCTTCATCTTCAGCATTGCTATTTCCTCCTATACTCTACGCTTAGTTATGATATACGGATTTCTCTGTATTGACCTATATCATATTTATCTTTAACCAAAAATGGCTAATGATCAGTTTTTCTTCTCGGCAAGGAACATGGTCATGGAACGTCCCTCAACCTTGGGTTGTTTCTCAACAACAGCAACATCGGCAAGTGCCTCTGCAAAATCTGTGAGAATGTGAACGCTGGCTCCCATATGTGCCATCTCACGTCCGCGGAAACGAAGTGTGATCTTAACTCTGTTTCCCTTCTCAAGGAATTTCTTGGCAGCGTTTACCTTAGTATTAAGATCGTTGGTATCAATGTTGGGAGAAAGTCTGATCTCCTTGATCTCAACAGTCTTCTGTTTCTTACGAGCTTCCTTCTCTTTACGAAGCTGCTCATACTTGAACTTACCATAGTCAACTACTCTGCAAACAGGTGGCTTAGCAGTTGGAGCTATCATGACAAGGTCAACACCCTCGTCTTCTGCGATCTTCCTGGCATCCTGAATTGACATAACACCAAGCTGATCTCCCTCAATACCGATTACACGGACCTCTTTAGCTCTGATCTGTTCGTTAATAAATAACTCGCTAATGGCTTTACCCTCCAAATGAATAAAAAAAGTGGATACATTCGCAAATGTATCCACTGATGATCAATCACAAAGTCCTCGCGCTATGGCTTGGATTTGAAAAGATATTAACCGCTACTGGCTGTGCCGCAGGGTGAGAGTGGATACTCTGCTTTGTTTTCAAACACTGATATAATTTAACACAACCCAAAGGTCATGTCAACACTTTTTGATTTTTTTGATCACGTTTTTATAAGTTTCTCCAATGTTTCAAATAAAACTGCAGGCTCAACCGGTTTACTCAGATGTGCATTGAGTCCCGCCTGCAGGCTCTGCTGAACATCCTCATCAAATGCATTGGCAGTCAGCGCAATTATCGGTATGGTGGCTGAATCTCTCCTGTCCAAAGCTCTGATATTTCTGGTAGCTGTAAGGCCGTCCATCTCCGGCATTCTCATATCCATAAGGATTGCATCGTAGTAGCCCTCCGGCTTGTTCTTGTACAGTTCAACAGCCTCTTTTCCGTTGACTGCATGGTCCGCCTCAATCTTTCTCATGGACAGAACCTTCATCATGATCTGAGCGTTGACCTCAATATCCTCAGCCAGGATCACGCGCCTTCCTTCAAGATCGGCTTTCTTAACGCTTTCTTCTGCGATCTTTTTCTTTTTAAGGACATTCTTAAACTCATTTATAAGATTCTCGGTAAACAGTGGCTTTGCAATAAAGCTGTCCACACCGGCTTCCATAGCCTCTTCGTAGATATCATCCCAGTTATAGGCTGTCAGTATGATCACAGCTGTATCCGCACCTATTAACGAGCGAATGTTTTTGGTTGTCTCAACGCCATCCATCTCAGGCATCTGCCAGTCAACAATTATAAGATTGTAGGGCTCTTGTCTGGCCTGGGATAGTTTTACCATCTCCAGAGCCTCGCTTCCCGACATGGCAGCCTCTGAGTGAATCCCCGCCTGATTCATGACAAGCTTTGCCTGATCACAGGCAAGAGGATCATCATCTATAACAAGAACCTTCATATCCTCGGGATGAACCTCAAGATCATCGTTATCATCCGCCAGCAGCCTTTCGGAATCCCTTAAGGTAACGTTAACCGTGAAGGTTGTTCCTACATTCTTTTCACTCTCGACGCTTATCTCGCCGTTCATCATCTCGACGATCCTCTTGGTGATTGCCATTCCAAGACCGGAACTGCCGTATTTGCTGGTGGTTCCTGCATTTTCCTGAGTAAACGCATCGAATAACTTAGGAAGATATTCCTTGCTCATACCTATTCCGGTATCTTTTATCTTGAACTGGATTGTGGACCTGTCATCAAATCCACCTGTCTTTTCCACGGTAAACTCAACGCTTCCGCCCTCAGGAGTGAACTTCACGGCGTTTCCGAGAATATTGATAAGGACCTGTCTGAGCTTGGTGTTGTCACCGATGTAGTAATCATTTAAGTGTCCGTTTATGTGGCAGTTATACTCAAGGCCCTTTTCCTGGCACTGTCCGCTGAATATTACATTTATCTGCTCAATGAGTTTGGAGAATGCAAACTCCTCATTCTTAAGGCTCATACGTCCGGACTCGATCCTGGACATATCAAGAATGTCGTTTATAAGACTGAGAAGATGCTGAGCACTGCTTCCGATCTTTTCAAGATAATCCTTGGTTGTATCGGATATGTCAGGCTCATTAAGGGCAAGGGAATCAAGGCCTATGATGGCATTCATGGGAGTTCTTATCTCATGGCTCATGCTTGATAAGAATACGGTCTTTGCTCTTGATGCCTCTTCAGCAGTCTTGAGAGCATCTGAAAGAGCCTGATTCTTGGCAAGAGAATCCCTCATCTCCTCGTCGATATCCGAAAAGCCAACACCTATCGCATTTATCGAGTCATCATTTCTTGCAGAGCCGGTCCTTGCTTCAGCCATTCGCAGCATCTCATAGCTCTCGTTTCCATCCTTATTGACCAGATATCTGAAGGCAATAAGCGGGCTGTCTTTTAATCCCTTCCTGATATTCTCAGGTTTAATGAACTCAAGGAACTGCTCCCTGTAGTCCTCTGTAACAAAATTATTGGCATACTCCGTAAAGCCCTCAGAAAAGACAAATACATCGTCTTTGCGGATATTATCATGAGCATCATCATTGCTGAAACATGTGGCAGAATCTTTGTTTAAGTTGACGTAGTACACACTCCTGTAATCAGAAGCAAGAGCGGTGATCATCCTGTCGAGCCTTGCCCTCTGCTTTTCCTGCTCAAGAAGCTCATCCTGAAGTGCGATCCTCTCCTCAAGTTCCTGCTGCATAACTTCCGAGGTCTCTTTTTCCATGGCAAGCTTGGTGGCTTTTCTGGTCTGAACCAGCATCATGGAGAATACACCCACCAAGACGAAGGTAGTCAAAAATGCAAGGATCAGGCTCCTCTTTATGATGCCCTCCGAAATCTCATCGATCTGCTGACTGATAACGCTCTCCCTGATAAGGTATGTCAGCATCCAGTTTGTCCTGTGTACAGGTACATAGTACAAGGTCTCCTGTATTCCGTTATAGGTAAAAGATACGACTCCGGTATGTCCGTTTTTAAAATCTTCCCTTACGTCATCGGAAGTTCTGCCATCTTCAATGTCAGCGGCTTCAAGAGCGGATAAGAGGTTATCCTCACTTGCAAGTCCCCCCAGTACCATATTGGCAACCGAGTATCCGTCGGGAGTGTAGATATTACAGAAGGTGGTATTGTTGGAGCCTGACTCAAAAGAAAGATTAGCGAGCATGTGCTCCATGTCCATCTCCATAAAGCAGACAACAAGGTTATGTTCCTCATAAGGAAGACGATCCGTGGGAACTGCAATGACGACCTTTGTGTTGTCACCATTCTCATTCTTCAATGAGATTTCAGGTCCGGAAAGAGTCTGATAGTCGAAATGATACTGATCTATATCTGTTCTGGTCCCCCTGGAGGTATAAATAAGTCCTGTCTCATCAACAAAGGCTAATTTTTCAAGGTCATAGAGCTGTTTCATCCTGAGCTGATATGCCTGGAGATTTGCTGTGCTTGAGAGGTC
>JAFSTR010000121.1 GCA_017445665.1 Butyrivibrio sp.
CCACCTGATGTGCCGCTTCCGCCTCCGCCGCCGGATGTAGAAGTGCTGACGCTTCCACCTCCGCCGCCACTGCCTCCGTCACCTGCTGCCGCTGCAGCTGCTGCGGCTGCGGCTGCTGCTCTTGCCTGCTCTGCTGCCTCTGCTTCAGCCTGGCTGAGGGCCTTCTGGAACTCTAAGTATTCCTGGGCTCTGGCTTCTTCTGCTGCCTGCTTATCCTGAGCTGAGCCGTATCTGTTCTCTGATGAACCAAAGGCCAGATAGTGCTCAAGGAGAGTTTCGGGGTTACTGCCGATCTCTGCTACAACGTCAGGGTTCTGGGTTGCGTAGTAGTTCGGGTCAAAGTGCTGACCGGTTGTAAGGGTGTAAACTCCGCTGGCATCGGTGCTGACGATGTACTGGGAGACATTGGATTTCCTGGGCTGCTCGGCCGATGAAGCTTCGGCTGAGGCGTCGGATGTTTCGGTGGATGCAGCGGATGCGCCTGCTGCCGTACTATCCAGGGAGCCGGTTCCTGTGGATGAGCTGCCGGTTGACGCGTTGTCCTCGCTGCCGGTTGTGCCTGCTTCTGTTCCCGCTCCGTCGCCTGCTGCGCTATCTGCGGCGGCTGCAGAGGCCGTCTGATCCTGATCAGATGCGCCTGCTGCCGATGCAGTCATGACATCCGTGCTATCTGTGCCCATGATCTTATTAATATCCCAGCCTGTATCTGCGCAGACAACTTCAACCAGTGAAGTGTTCTCACGAAGCCTCTCAAGGACAAAGCCGTTCAGATCTTCTTCGGCCACATCTTCCAGCTCAAACATGATACTGTCCACAGTCCTGTCGTTATACAGATAGGTCCTTACCCTCTGACCGGCACTTACCGTGATGGTCTTGGTCTCGCCGGTTGTGGGATTTGTGCCTGTTACTTCAACGCTTCCGTCCGTGATGTATAGAACTTCATGGCCGTCCTCGTCCACGGACACATATCCGGAAGTACCTCTGATGCCCACCACCATGGTGGATGTTCTTATGTCAAAAGACTCATCGGCGTCAAGCTTTTTTGTCACCTCAAAGAACAGGCTTCCCTGAGTGAGGTTTATGTCAAGCTTTTTGCCGCTCTGATCAAAAGTAGCGCTGCTGAGCTCATCTATGGTTACTACCTTGGTGTCATCCAGGGCAATTCCTGCAAGGCTCTTGGCCTCTGTATTAAGCTTATTTCCTGCATTGAGGCGGAGGTTGTCGGAAAGGGTCTTTTCCTTATCTTTCTCAAACAGGCGGACTGTCCCCTCCATGCGAAGGAGCCTCATGGTGCTGGCTGTGAGGTCATTGCCGCAGGCCGTAGCAGTCATGGTCAGAGCTGCTATAAGGGCTGCAGTTATGGCTGTTTGCAGGATCTTTCTTGTTTTACTTTTCATGATCGTGCCTCCTTTCAGGGGTTACTTCTCCCTTTTCCAGGCGTTGCTTTCCCTAAACTTCTGAAGGATCTTTTTATCTATCTTGCCCTCTTCTGCCATGCTGTCCAATATGCCAAAGGCCTTCTCAGGCGGCATTGGCGGCTTGTAGGGCCGATCTTCCGCTGTCAGAGCGTCGTACACGTCGATTATGGTCAGGAACCTGACTTCCTTCGGGATGTCTTTTGCCGTAAGGTGATTTGGGTAGCCTGTTCCATCCAGAAACTCGTGGTGACCTGCTGCCCATCCGGGAACATTCTTGTAAATCCCCTCGAAATGCATCTTCTGCAGCATTCTGTAGGTGTAGGTGACGTGGCTCTGCATCGTGTCGCGCTCGGCATCTGTGAGCGTGCCCTTACGTACTGTGATGGCCGTGAGCTCATCTTCTGTTAAAAGAGCTATCTCTTTTCCCTCTTCTGTCCGGCACTTCAGGGTGGCAAGGCGCTTTAGTTCATCTATTGTTTCATCGGGAAGGAACCCCTTTGTGTTACATTCGAGGATGAAAGAAAGGGCGTCCTTTAGCTCTTTTGCCCTGTTATCGTGCTCTTCGCGGGAAGCAGGGGCCTTCAGGGCTTCGATCTCCTCCATGAGCGTGGCGATTGTGACTCTGGTTCGGATGCCCTCATCCAAGGTGCCGAGCCTTGTGGGCTTGTCCATGATCTCCAGCGGGATAACGAGTTTACCGATATCGTGGAGCCAGACGCTCATCAGGAAAGAGTCGCGCTCTTCATCGGTGAGGGGACGCTCGTCGCTTGTCTGTCCCATATAGGTCAGGAACTTGTCGGCGTAGTGCACCATGCTCTTGGTGTGGTTTGCATTGTAGGAGCTTCTTGTTTCAATTGCTTCTACCATTACCTTTACCAGGGAGTGCAGAGTCTCTAGGACCTGCTCGGAAAGGCGCCTGTTGGTGAGGATCACGGCGCCGAGGGAAGCCAGGGCTGTGATGATGTCCTCGTCCTTATCAGGGAAGGGGATGATGTTCCTATCAGCGTCCTGGGCGTTGATGAGCTGCAGGACTCCAATCACGTCTCCACGGTCGTCCTCCATGGGGATGACCAGCATTGACTGTGTCTTGTAGCCTGTCATCTTGTCGTACTTTTTGGCTCCGGAGAAGTCGTACTCATCGGAAGTGTAGACGTCGGCTATATTGATCTCTTTTTTATCAAGAACAGCACAGGCGCTGATATACTCACGGCTAAGAGGTACCGGGGGCATGGTCTTTTTCTCGGCATTTGCATCGTCTGCAAAACCGCCGGCATATGTATAGGAATTGTGGAAATTCAGGTGGTCATCTTCAACCACGTAGACAGTTCCTGCATCGCAATTACTGATCTTCATTGCAACCTGCAGGATCATATCCAGAACTTTAGATGTGTCTTTTTCCGCCGAAAGTGCTATCGCAATCCGGATGAGGTTATCAGCGGAGTAATTCCTTGTCATTTCCATAGAAAAAAGCCTCCTGATAATCTACTCTAATTTTATCATGAGGCTTGTAATTTTATTACATTTTTATGCGATTTAAAGTATTATATTTTTATTAATTATATATGTTTGAGATTCTCGGGCGAGGCGGATCTGTGGAGGGCAGGCAAATGGCGCATACATGGGCTGTGTTGATGAGGCAGGCTGATTGACGCCGGTGGAATCGGATGATAAACCGGTACCGGTTGTCATAGCCTTGTCGGAATCGACCATCTTGGCGGAGAGTGTCCTGTCAATCTCGGCCTGGAGAGCATCGAGAAAGGCGTCGTCGTGGTTTGGGGCGTGGTGGATTAGGAGGATTCGTGTCGGTTCAGCGCTCTCTTTGCAGGAGACCTTATCTCCGAATGCACCTCTGTCTCCGGCAGCTAACTTTTCTGCAAGTTCTATAGCCTGCACGTAGGTTGAGTGCCCGTACCCCCTGCACTTCTCATACTCCTCGGGCGTGTACTGCGCATCGTAGAGGATAAGGGATGCGGAGGCTGAAAATGCTGCGAGGCGGGCCAGCGGGTTTCCTGCCGCGGTTGATTGGCTACAATCACTTGCTGTTACTTCCTCATGTTCAAAGTCTGTGGCTATTACCACGGATTCTCCGTTATAGTCCAGACGATAGATCGTCGATCCTCCCGGGTGGTTCGATGGCATGGTGCTGACAGTGACATCGCCAATGTTGAAGGAACTATTATTGATGGCCGAATTTGCGGTATCGGTATTATCGGTATTATTGGCTGCGTTATTGTCTGTCGTGATGTCCTTAAATGTCAGCTTCACCGGATACTCATCCATTGTCACCGGCCAAAGAGGATTCGATATATAGCGTTCAAGCTGCTCCTTAATTGTAAGGCCGTCTCTGGTCTCCCCATATATCGTGATCTCTTTTCCCGCCTGCCTGCCGAGGAACATGGGCAGCCCCATGATATGGTCGATGTGAGCATGAGTAATAAGCAGGGATATGCGTTTTCCCTGAATATCCGGCAGATTCATGATCCCTGTGCCGGCATCAATGATAATGGCTTCCTCCGGCGTCTCAATAAGATAACAAGTGGTATTCCCGCCGTACTTAGCCATTCCCGGCGCAGATACCGCCATGCTTCCTCTGGTCCCAAGGATTGTGAGAGTCATATTCATGCAAGACATCCCTCCCGATCAAGTGATAGCTTAATTATACCATCAAGCCATTTGATCGATATACAATCTTTTAATATTGAATATCTATCATTAAAATGATATTCTATAGGTAGAAGAGTATCATTTTTAGCGTTCAAAGTATCATTTTACTCAAATAATCTATCATTCAATGATACACATCGGAGGATTTGCAAATGACAAGCATCAAACAGCTCCAGGCGAGAAAAAATGCCCTAAATCTGACATATGATGAAATCGCCCGACGTTCAGGCCTTTCCAAGAGCACAGTACAAAAGGTGCTTGGCGGGCAGGTTTCTTCACCGCGTCCTGAAACACTTGAGATCATTGAAAAAGCTTTAAGCAGCTCCGATGCAGCAAAGACAGAAATCTCAATCGGCAATCAGGATTTTGCCGCGATAATTGAGAACAATTATTTCTATGTCGATAAATCTCTTTTCATAAAAAGATGGTGGGAAAGCGCAGATGTTGTCACTCTTATTACAAGGCCACGAAGATTCGGCAAAACTCTGAACCTTAGCATGCTGGACAATTTCTTTTCCCTGAAATACAAAAACGGGTCGAGTCTGTTTAACAGGCTTTCCATCTGGAATCATACAGAATACAGAACACTGTGTAATCAATACCCGGTCCTGTTTATAAGCTTTGCTTCAGTCAAGGGCACCAGCTATGAAACAGCCAGACAGCAGATAATCCAAGAGATTGTCAGCCTGTATCGCAACAACAGCGACATAGTCTCTGCTCCATTTATGACAGATATGGACAGAAAATTCTGGAATATGATCGACTACGACATGACAGACGCCACAGCTTCAGATTCCATCAAATTCCTATGCGAAGCAATGAATAAATTTTATGGCAAAAAAGTTCTCATTTTCCTTGATGAGTATGACACACCGATACAGGAAGCATATATTGACGGTTTTTGGAACGAGATGACAGGTTTTATCCGTAATCTTTTTAATGCGACGTTCAAGACAAATCAATATATGGAAAGAGCTATTTTAACAGGCATCACAAGAATAAGTAAGGAATCCATCTTCTCAGATCTGAACAATCTGAAGGTTGATACTATGACTAATTCCAAGTATGAAACTGATTTTGGCTTCACTCAGAAAGAGGTTGAGAATGCCTTATCAGCCTATGGTCTTGGCAGTACTTTTAGTGACGTTCAATCCTGGTATGATGGCTTTAAAATTGGTTCATGCAGCGATATATATAACCCCTGGTCTGTTACTCAGTACCTTGACGAGGGTACACTAGGCAATTACTGGGCTAACACAAGCGAGAATTCTTTAGTTGAAAAGCTGATAAGAGAAGGAAGCGCCGATGTCAAGAAGTCAATGGAACTCTTGCTTGATGGCGATTCTGTTGAAGCGCTTATAGATGACGAGATAGTTTTCAATCTTATTGATAAAAACGAATCAGGAATTTTCAGTCTTCTTCTGGCAGCCGGTTACCTGAAGATCAATGCCCCAATTGATGAGGTCGGTGTGAGAAAAAGATATAGCGTATCTCTTACAAATCTTGAAGTCAGACATACTTTTGAAGACATGATCAAACGCTGGTTTGAGGGAGACAACACAAAATACAACGATTTCATAAAAGCCCTGCTTCTAAACGATGTAAAATACATGAACAGATTTATGAATGAAATTGCTTTAAGCACCTTTTCCAGTTTTGATGTCGGAAAAAAGCCATCTTCCCAATCAGAACCCGAGCGGTTTTACCACGGTTTTGTACTTGGACTGATGGTTGATCTGAGAGACAGATACATTATCACATCCAATGGTGAAAGCGGATTCGGCAGGTATGATGTATGCTTAGAGCCTAATGACAAGACTGCTCCCGCCTACGTTCTCGAATTTAAGGTCCACGATCCCGATGAGGAAAAAGATCTTGATGCGACCGTAGCAAACGCTCTCAGGCAAATCAAGGAAAAAGAATATGATAACAAGCTGATTTCCAGGGGCATCCCCAAAAAGAATATCCACCATTACGGTTTTGCTTTTGAAGGCAAAAAAGTTTTGATCGGGTGATCATGGAATATTTACATACAAGCTCATAAACACAAACAGCGGTTGTGTTCAATTGAACACAACCGCTTGTCTATTAGACTTCTTTTATACTTCCTTTACCCACAGTCCATGGAGATTGCAGTATTCGTATACTGCTACAGCCTTCTCGCCGGCAGGGAGAATAAATTCTGCAACAGGCTTCTCAGAAGGCTTCAGGTACTTGATCTGAGCACCGGTTGTTGTCTCAAGTGCTATGAACTGAATGTAGTGATTATCCATCATAGGATGCTCTACTTCACCTATCTGGACTTTAACAGTACTTCCCTCTACTGTTACTGCAGGTACGTGCTTTTCTACCGCACCATCCACAGCGCC
>JAFSTR010000122.1 GCA_017445665.1 Butyrivibrio sp.
GTTACAGATTGACACATTTTGCTTTGCAAAATGTGTCAATCTGTAACGTCCCCACTGTCACTCTGTAACGTCCCCACTGTCACGCTGTCTGGCTGTCTTGGCCCACTGTCACTCTGTTATGCCGTCTCGCTTTTCATTCCCGTATACAGCTGATAGTACTTCTGTTTCTTCGCAATGAGCTCATCATGAGTTCCCTGCTCAATAATGCGTCCATGTTCAAGAACAATGATGCAGTCGGAATTCTTGACTGTTGAAAGCCTGTGAGCGATAACAAAGGTTGTTCTTCCACTCATGAGTCTGTCCATACCGTCCTGAACGATCTTCTCAGTTCTGGTATCGATGGAGGATGTAGCCTCATCAAGGATAAGTACCGGAGGATCTGCTATAGCTGCTCTTGCAATTGCAAGAAGCTGTCTCTGGCCCTGGGAAAGGTTTGCACCGTCTCCTGTGAGCATTGTGTTATAGCCGTCGGGGAGTCTCTTAATGAAACTGTGGGCATTGGCAAGTTTAGCTGCTGCCTTAACCTCTTCATCAGTAGCATCGAGTTTACCGTATCTGATGTTCTCCATAACCGTTCCCGTAAAGAGATGCGTATCCTGAAGAACTATTCCAAGAGACCTGCGCAGATCTGCTTTTTTGATCTTGTTGATATTGATATTGTCGTATCTGATCTTACCGTCCTGGATATCATAGAATCTGTTGATAAGATTTGTGATGGTGGTCTTGCCTGCACCGGTGGAGCCTACAAAAGCTATCTTCTGTCCGGGCTTTGCATGGAGCACAATGTTGTGAAGGACCATCTTCTCATCTGTGTATCCGAAATCAACATCATTAAAGGTAACATCACCTTCCATGGGCTGATAGGTTGTTGTATCGTCTGCCTTGTGGTAATGCTTCCATGCCCAGTGTCCTGTGTGATGATCTGCCTCGACGATCTCTCCGTCTTTCTCCTCAGAGTTTACCAGCATTACATAACCGTCATCAGTCTCTCCCGGCTCATCAAGGAGCCTAAATATTCTGTCAGCTCCGGCCAGCGCCATGATGATGGAGTTGAACTGCATACTTACCTGGTTGATGGGCATTGAAAAGCTCTTGTTAAAGGTAAGGAAGCTCGCCAGCATACCAACCGTAAAGCCTGCTGCCACGTTGTCTGAAAGTGCTATGGCAGCACCTATCATGGCACAGATAACATAACTGGTATTTCCGAGCTGGGCATTGATGGGGCCCAGGGCTCCCGAATAAGCGTTAGCTTTAAATGCGCTCTCGCAGAGCTTCTCGTTGAGTTCATCAAATCTGGCAATGGCTTCTTTCTCGTGATTGAAGACCTTGACAACCTTCTGACCGGTCATCATCTCCTCAATAAATCCGTTAAGTTCACCGATGTTTTTCTGCTGTGCAACGAAGTTCTTGCCCGATGATTTTGTGGCCTTGGCTGAACAGAACAGCATTACTGCCACCATCAGCAGCGTCACACCCGTAAGGGGAAGACTGAGAACTATCATAGATGCCAGCACAGAAACAATGGTAATGGCACTGGATAACAGCTGTGGAATACTCTGGCTTATCATCTGCCTTAAAGTATCGATATCATTGGTGTAGATCGACATGATATCGCCGTGGGAATGAGTGTCAAAGTATTTGATAGGAAGAGATTCCATGTGTACAAAAAGCTCTTCCCTGAGCCTTCTGAGCGTCCCCTGGTTGATATAGATCATCACCTTGGCCTGTACAAAGGCTGCAAGTACGCCCAGTGCGTAAAAGACAGCTACTCTTGCCATTGCGCCAAGGAGCGGTCCGTAGTCAGGGTTTTCGGCTCCGATCATGGGCTGGATATAGGAATCGATCAGGGTCCTGGTAAAAAGAGTTCCCTGAACCGATGAAAATACTGTCAAAAGGATACATACCACGATTGTCAGCATATGTATCGGATAATATTTAAATACATATCCCATGAGCCTTCCGAAAAGCTTGCAGGGATTCTCTATCTTGGGCCTTGGCATTCCGCGTCTTGCGCCGCCTCCCGGGCCTCCTTTGATTACTTTTGGTTCTGCCATATATTACCTCCAATTACTGTCCCGAAGCCGAATCAAAGTCTGCATCGCCGCTCACGCCGGTCTGAGACTCGTAAACTTCTCTGTAGATTGCGTTGGTCTTAAGAAGTTCATCATGACTTGCAAAACCGTTGATCTTGCCGTCATCCATAACAATAATGCGGTCACAATCCTGAACGGAACTGATACGCTGCGCAATGATAAGCTTGGTGGTTCCCGGGATCATCTCAGCAAAGGCCTTTCTGATCCTGGCGTCCGTCGCTGTATCTACAGCACTTGTTGAATCATCAAGTATAAGAATACGAGGTCTCTTTAAAAGAGCTCTGGCAATACAAAGTCTCTGTCTCTGGCCGCCGGATACATTGGTTCCGCCCTGCTCTATCATAGTGTTGTAGCCATCGGGCATCTTCTCAATGAACTCATCGGCGCAGGCCATCTCACAGGCTTTTTTAACCGCTTCATCAGTTGCGTTCTTGTCACCCCATCTGAGATTGTCCATGATAGTTCCGGAGAACAGGACATTCTTTTGCAGAACTACTGAAACCTGGTCTCTTAAAACCTCCATGTCGTAGTTTCTTACATCAACTCCGCCGACCTTAACACAGCCGTCAGTCACATCGTAAAGTCTGCTTATAAGGTTTATAAGAGAGGACTTGGCTGAACCCGTTCCTCCGATGATACCTATGGTCTCTCCGGACTTAATATCCAGAGTAATGTCTTTTAACACAGGTTCGTCAGAACCCTTATTGTACGAGAAGTATACGTGGTCAAAAGAGATGCTTCCGTCAGCAACAGACATAACAGGGTTCTCGGGATTGGTAAGATCTGCCTTCTCCTCGATAACCTCTGCGATACGCTTACCGCTGGCCTCAGCCATGGTCATCATAACGAATATCATAGCCAGCATCATAAGGCTCATGAGTATGCTCATGCAATATGTCAAAAGACTCATAAGACTTCCGGTGGAGAGATCTCCTGCCACTATCATATGCGCACCAAACCAGCTGATAAGAATGATACAGGTGTAAACGGTGGCTGTCATTATCGGAGCCACGTATACCACGTTTCCTTCAGCCTTAACGAACATGTTGTAGATATTCATGGCAGCCTTTTTGAACTTGTTGTTCTCATAATCTTCCCTGACATAAGCCTTTACAACTCTGATGGCTGATACATTTTCCTGAACGCTCTCATTGAGCTTGTCATATTTCTCGAACACTTCCTTGAAGTATTTGGTTGCCCTTCTCATGAGCAGGACAGCAACAACAGCCAGGAATATTACAGCACCAAGATAGATCCTTGCCAGCCTGGGGCTTATGATGAAGCTCATTACAAGCGCAACTATCATTGAAGCCGGTGCTCTCATAGCCATTCTGAGGATGACCATATATGCATTCTGAATATTGGAAACATCGGTGGTCAGTCTTGTTACAAGACCTGAAGTTGAGAATTTATCGATGTTTGAAAAAGAAAAGGTCTGAATGTTATCAAACATTGCCTTTCTGAGATTTTTGGCAAAGCCTGTAGAAGCCATTGATCCGTAATAAGCTCCCATAAGTCCCGCAAGCAGTCCCAAAACAGCAATGACGATCATCTTCCCGCCTGTGGAAAAGATGTATTGCATGTCATTACCGTAAATACCTATGTCCACTATCCTTGCCATAAGAATAGGAATGATCATTTCACAGATAACTTCACCGATCATGAACATTGGTGTGAGTATGGACGCAAGCTTATACTGCTTTACCTGCTTTAATAACGTCTTTAACATTTATGTCTTCCCTTCTGTCTATCTCGTCACTGCACTTAACAAAATACTCTTTTGATCATATTACCTGTTCATGAATGTTCGTACATTGATACCGTTAACTTCAATGTGGTCATCCACTGCAATAACAAGGCACTGTCTTCCATCTACTATCTTGGATTCAACAAGATCAGTTCTGTCCGGCTTAACCTTGATGACAACATCCGGAGTTTCAATATCGAACTTCTTGGTATGAGCAATGTTACTGGCAAGAAGGGGATAGTCCTCATCTCCCGCACACTTGATATAGTTCTCGTCAAAGTATCCGAGTCTCTCCTGGGATACACCACTGTCTGAAAGGAGCTGCTTCACATCATTTTTGGAAAGCTCAAGGGGTTCAGGATCATCCACATGGTCCTCGATCATCTGATTGAGATTGTCATGGACGTTCTTCATTATGTCGTAGTCTGCATCCTCACCAATGGTGTTCTGCACAACCGCATCAAAGATATCCTTCTGTTCGGGAGCTGAAATAGGCGCCCGTCCTCCGAACATAGCTTCAACAAATTCAGGCTGAAGATCTTCAGGCTTTTTGGTGAAGTAAAGCATGTTGTGAATATCTGTATTTCTCTCTATGAATGCCGGGAAAAGAAATCCCTTCACCGGACCTTCAACGATCCAGTCTCTGTATCTCTCCTCAATGGCATTTTTGGACTCATTATATCCAAGGCCGGCCTTGGAAAGCTTCACAGGGCAGATACTGCAAAGGATATAGTCATATACGTTCTCGGAGGCATCCTCCATCTCGATTCCGTCCCTTGTAATACCCGGAACGTCATAAGCCGCATGAATCAGGATGATATAGTAGTTCTCTCCGTTGACGTAGTTGGCAATGATCTTGTCGTAGCACTCATCAACAAGTTCATCATCCTCAAGCTTGGAGTTCCTGAGAGTCAAAAGAAAGTCTTGAGTGCCTCCAGGCTGTTCCTGGTCCAGGGGAAACTCAAGACTTATAAGGTTTTTGCCAAAAGTACCTGCAAGGGTGTGCTGGAAAATATCCAGGTACTTGAAGGTCTCCTCCTCAGGAAGTTGGCCAAAGGCCTTCCTGAAGGTCAGCTTCTTATTCTTTTCATGGTCCACATAGCATCCGCAAATGTGGTCGATAGTACATCTCTCCTGTGTAAACTGTTTCTTGATCTCTAATGTTTCTGCCTTGTTCATTTGATACGTTATTTTCCTTTACTCATAAATTTGTCGCACATATCCTCCGCGAACTGCACAGGATAAAGCTGGACCATAACGGAATCAATAAGATTGCCTATGGTCATCCTAAATGCTATTTTAACAAATTTATCGTAAGTAGTATCAAACATTTTTTCAAAAACTTTAATACTATCTACATCTATCTGATTAACAATAGGTGTACTGATATCTGTGGCAACTCCGAGCATGGAAGAGAGGCTGGTTGCAGCAGTTCCCATCATCTGGTTCATAGCTTCCGACGCAGCAGAAAGATGGAGATCCGTGATCTCACCCTGAGTATTGGTGCCGTCTCCGCCCATCATAAGATCAGTCATGACCTTGACATCATGCTCCTTAAGGACAAGCACATTGTTGCCCTCAAGCCCCTTTACATAATGGATCTGAACAAAAATGCATGTCTTTTCATAGTCATCAAGAGCTTCGCTTCTCTTTATGATCTTAACGTTCGGAGTGGTAATGTCAACTTTTCTGTTTACCATCATACTGAGTGTTGTAGCCGAATTA
>JAFSTR010000015.1 GCA_017445665.1 Butyrivibrio sp.
CCCTGGTCACCACCGGAATTTCCACCGTCAGTATTCTGAGTATCTGCCGCCGGCTCAGATGTATTCTCATTAGAAAGCACTGTCTCCTCAGCCGCAAATACTGTTGCACTCATCATATTCATGGCAATAAATATTGCTACAATACGATAAAATCTGTTTCTCATTTAAATCTCCTCACACTCATCAGTCACGAAGTTCATCCGTTATCACATAAACCCTTAGAGGTGTCTCTCCTATCTCAAAGCGGTCCATCTCGTAACCTGTTTTCTTTAATTCATCGTCAATTTCAAAGCACAGGACCTCTCCCAGCTTTTCTATCGTTGCACTATCTTTAAACTCCGGAAGGTCATTAAGATATTTATTCTCATATTTATCAATGCATTTCTTAATGACATTTTCAACTTTCCCGTAGTCAATGATGTCTTCAGTATAAGTCTTTATGCTACAGTTGATCGCAATTGTATGAGCATGTATGTTTTCGGTATTTCCGTCAAAGCTATGTTGTATCGCCAAAAACTGCTTAAGCTTATACCTTTTTTCTTCAACTACCTGCATTTTTCTGCCTTTCATCAAAGATGTGAACAGTCTTATACAATTTTATGATAGTCAATACCGAACAGATTTTCTATAAAAAAAAGTTAAAATATTACCCATTTTATAATAAAATTTCAAACAAAAAGCCCCGGAGGAGAATTAATATTTCTCTTCCGGGGTCATATTATTCATTAAGATCCAGTACCCTTAGATATTCCAATGTATGATAAGCAATTGCTATATCATGTCCCTGATAAGCCTCCATAAGTTCAGCATAGTTCTCTGTCACAGCCTCCAGTCCATCCTTGTAATAAGTGATGGTATTGTTGGTCTGTGATAGAAGCCCCGGCTGAAGCTCATACACATTCACAAGGCGCTTTGAATAATACCTTGCCAGTGCAGCCTCCCGCGTTATGTTATCTTTCTCCATGCCCTTTAGATAATTGAGTACAAAGACCTGATCAGACTCTTTTACGAGCTTTCTCATAGCCCTGTCATGTCCCATATTATCGTATGAATACGGAATACATACGCATATATCAAGATGGTCCTCATCAGCCATGCATTCCTGTCTGATCGCCACAATGTTGTTGGTGTATTCCTCAAGAAGCTGGTCCGGAGTATTGTGCCATTTATCGAGTACATAAGGCTCTACATCATAGACAATCCCCTTGATCCTGGCACCGCTTTCTACCATGCTGTTGAGGTTCCTGACGCGCTCAAGGACTCTTCTCATTCCCTGATACTCAGCTTCGTACGACCATTCTGGTTCACCGTCCAGAATATATACATCAATATCAACATCTTCCATGGAAGATAAAAATTCCACCATTTCCTGATCTGTATATTCAGGCCGCAGGTACTGATATATCTCGGTTATCCTGTTGTCCTTCATACACTGGATATCCTTGATACCCGGAAGGTGATCCCAGGAAAAGACACCTGCGCCGTGTGAAAAGAGCATTTCCGGATCGATATCTTTGTCCTCCTCTTCAGCAACAGGCTCTTTAGTAACCTCTTTATCGGTCTCCTCAGCTTCAGGAACAAAGCTCTCATTAATTGACACAGTCTGATACTTGTCGCTGTCATAAAGAGTTATGCCCTCATTCCCGGAACAGCCTGTCAGTAAAAGTGCCATTAAGAACATGTACAATATGCAGTTTTTAGTCCCCTTAAAGCTTTTCAAAAAGTTCCCTCTTCCTCTGGATCATCTCATCGATGTTATCCATGTATAGCTTAACATCCTTGACATTATCGCATCTCTCGATACGTCCGCCTTCGCCGAATACTCTCTTGGTCACGGTTCCGGCTCCAAGCGCCACTATAGATTGTACTTCTTCATTTATCAGAATATTGTAAATACCGGCTTTTCCCTCTTTTGCGTATCCGGTATTTTCAAAATTACCGCTTATGTTCTTTTGTCTGTACAGATAATATGGTTCAAGCAAAAGAGCCTTAGCCCCTTTTCTTGCTATCTCCATCATTTCTTCTGTGTTGTTCATTGAATACTGCATCGAGACCTTAAGCTCACCCTTAAGCTCTTTTTCCCTTATGGTTTCAAAGAGCCGTGAGCCTCTCTTTATGGCAAGGGAATGAACGGTAAGGTCATCCGGTGAGAGCTTTATTATCTCATCAATGGTATGCTGTACATCGCTCTCGGTTTCACCCGGAAGTCCGAGGATAATATCCATATTGATATTATCAAAGCCCTCTTCTCTGGCCATGTTAAAAGAGTCAATGAGCTGTGCTACAGTATGCTGCCTTCCGATAAGCCTTAAAGTCTCGTCACTCATGGTCTGGGGATTGACGGAAATCCTGGTAACTCCCATCTCCTTCATGGCTTTTAGCTTATCTCTTGTTATGGAGTCGGGCCTTCCGGACTCCACGGTGAACTCTTTTACGTGTGAGAGATCAAGCTTATCCTTAAGGTAGCCTATGAGTCTTCTTATCTGATCCGGTAAAAGAGTCGTCGGCGTACCTCCGCCGATATAGATCGTATCAAGTGTTTTGCCTTTAAAGGCCTCTGCCACGTAATCGATCTCTTTTTCCAGACAGGAGATGTAATCATCAACTATTCCCTTAAATGCCCCTATCGGATAAGAAGTGAAGGAACAGTAAAGACATGTTGTAGGGCAAAACGGGATTCCTATGTAAAGACTGTAGCCGTTCTCGTAGTCAATCTCCGACAGTATCCTCTTCTCCCTCCTTGCAATATCAATTGCAAGATTAGTCTTCTCATCGCTTACAAGATAAGTATCCCTCATGTAGTCGTAGATCTCTTTGTCACTCATGCCTTCATCTATGAGGTTCATGGCGATCCTGGTAGGTCTTATTCCTGTAAGATCACCCCAGGGAAGGAGCTTTCCTGTCTTTGACGAGAGGTCTTTGTAGATACTTCTCTTAAGTTCATTTTTATCTCTGTTTACATCAATAAAGGATATCTCATCATCAGGTGAAATATCCGTTTCCTTTTCAGGTACAGTGCCTTTTTCGCCTATAATAACCCTGACATCCTCATCAGGATAAAAGGCTTTATAGAGCGAATGTATATCATATTGAAACTTATCTTCTTTTATATATATTACTTGCATCTCAAATTATAAATGGGTTGTAGAGCATCTCATGCCCTATCGTGGTGATACCGCCATGCCCCGGATAAACTATGGTATCCTCAGGCAGTGTAAAAAGCCTTTCCTTGACGCTGCGAATAAGCTCTGATGTAGAACTTGTAGGATAATCTGTTCTTCCGACAGACTCCTCAAACAGAGTATCCCCCGCGATCAGGATCTTGTCTTTTTCAAAGTAGTAACAGCATCCTCCGGATGTATGTCCGGGAGTTGCTATCAGTCTGCACTTAAGTCCTGCAGCTTCTATCTCAGCATTATCCTCATAGAGGATATCAGGTTTAACGGAAAATCTGAGGCCATAGTCATTGGAAAGGTTTAAGTACATATCGGTACACATGGCCTGTTCTTTTGTATAACAGCCTATCCTTGCCCCGGTAAGCTCTCTTAATTCCTCCGCACCGCCTATATGATCAAAATGACCGTGTGTTAAAAGGATCAGATCAACTATTAAATCCTTCTCTGTAAGGGCCTCATAGATTTTGGCACCCTTATCAGCAGGATCAAAAAAGATACAATGTCTTTTGCCGTTTTCATCAGTAATGGTCTCGTCAAAGACAAAGTAACAGTTTGTCCCCACCATGCCAAGGGTAAACATTCCAACCTGTGTGTTCTTATCGGCCATCAGCCCGTAGTCCTTTCGATATCAATTACGCTGTCAATCTGTCTGATCTTATCAACAATCTCACGAAGCTGGTCTCTTGATGAAACCTGGAATGAGGTCTCCATGGTAGCAAGACCCTGTTTGCTGGTCCTTGTGTTCATGGAAATGATATCTATGCCCTTCTCAGTAAGAGCTCTTGAGACATCGGCAAGAAGTCCGCTTCTGTTGTTGGCAAATATCTTGATGGTCGCTGCGTATTTGCCGCCGCCTTCCGAGCTTTCCGCCTGCCACTTAGCTTCGATAAGCCTTGTTCTGTCTTCCTCCTGCATCTTGATAACATTGATACAGTCTCTTCTGTGGATTGAAACACCTCTTCCTCTTGTGACAAATCCGCAGATATCGTCACCCGGAACAGGGTTACAGCACTTTGAGAACCTTACTGCCACATCATGAACGCCTTTTACGATGATAGCGTTGTCGGTTCCGGATACCTGAGGTGTTACGTTGGACTCAGCTACTGCCGCAAGCACTTCCTCGTCAGTGATGTTGCGCTTGTGGTCAGATTCTGAGAGCTCAAGTATCTTATTTATTATCTGGCCTTCCTTGAGTCCGCCGTGACCTACTGCAGCAAGCACAGCATCCCACTCATGGAATCCGTATTTTCTGGTTACGATCGCCTGATATTCAGGCTTGGCAATAATGAAGTAATCAAGGCCCTTACTCTTACAGTATTCTATAAGAAGTTCCTTGCCCTTACTGATATTCTCTTCCTTGAGCTCATGCCTGAACCACTGATTGATCTTGTTCTTGGTGGAGGTGGACTTGGCAATTGAGAGCCAGTCTCTGCTGGGGCCCTTGGAATTCTGGCTGGTAACAACCTCGATCCTGTCACCGTTCTGAATCTTGTAATCAATGGGCACAAGCTTGCCGTTTACCTTGGCACCTATCATCTTGTTACCTACTGCGCTGTGGATGCTGTAGGCAAAATCAATAGGTGTTGATCCGGCAGGAAGGTTCTTAACTTCACCTGTTGGTGTGAAGCAGTATACATCCTCAGAGAAGAGGTTTAAGTCACTCTTAAGAAGGCTCATGAATTCCTGGTTATCGGAAAGATCCTGTTGCCATTCAAGGATCTGACGAAGCCAGATGAGCTTCTCTTCTTCGCCGTTTTCAGCCTTCTTGCCATCGGATGCCTCTTTGTATTTCCAGTGCGCAGCGATACCGTATTCAGCAGCTCTGTGCATGTCTCTGGTTCTGATCTGGATCTCAAAAGGCTGTCCGGTCTGCCCGATAAGTGTCGTGTGAAGCGACTGGTACATATTGGGCTTGGGCATGGCTATGTAATCTTTAAATCTGCCAGGTATGGGCTTGTACATCTCATGGATGACACCCAGGGCAGCATAACAGTCTTTTACCGTATCAACGATAATTCTGATCGCGAAGAGATCGTAGATCTGGTCAAGAGTCTTGTTCTGGTTGCGCATCTTCTTGTAGATACTAAAGAAGTGCTTGACTCTTCCGTTAACGTCTCCCTTAATACCTGCGTCAGAGATGCCCTTTCTGACATTGTCACAGATCTCTTCTACGTATCTCTCACGCTCGCTCTTCCTAATAGCAACTTTCTCTGCGAGATCCTTGTATACATCAGGCTTAAGGTATTTAAGTGACAGATCGTCCAGTTCTACCTTGATCCTGCTGATACCGAGTCTTCCGGCTATAGGTGAGTAGATATCCAGTGTCTCCTGAGCAATCCTCTGCTGCTTCTCCGGAGGCATATGTGCAAGAGTACGCATGTTGTGCAGACGGTCAGCAAGCTTGATCAGGATGACTCTTATATCCTTGGCCATTGCCAGGAACATCTTACGCAGGTTCTGAGCCTGCATATCAGCCTGTTCCGGTGTCTTGCTGCCCTCTGTGGAGAGCTGCAGAGCTGTCAGTTTGGTAACACCGTCAACAAGAAGTGCTACGTCACTGCCAAAGCTCTCTTCTATTTCTTCCTTGGTGCAAATAGTATCCTCGACGACATCATGAAGAAGCCCTGCTGCAATGGTCTCTTTATCCATCTCCAGATCAGCAAGGATGATTCCCACGCAAAGCGGGTGAATAATGTATGGTTCACCTGATTTACGCAGTTGTCCCTTATGAGCTTTGCTCGCCTGATTGTAGGCCTTCTCGATAAGTGTGATATCATCCGACGGGTGATATCTGCGAACTCTCTGAATCAGTTCTTCATAGAGTTTATCGGGCGTCTGAAACTCAGGCGTAGCTTCGATTTTTCCGTCATCGAACTTTTGCGCCATTAAAAGTTACTTCCCTTCGTAGCTAAGTGCTGAATCAAGTCTGTATTTGGAAAGCCTCTCACGTCCCTTAAGACCTTTGAGCTCCATAAGTACTAATATACCTGCAACTTCTCCGCCAAGCATCTCAACAAGCTTGATCATAGCCTCAATTGTTCCGCCTGTTGCCATAAGATCATCTACAAGAAGGACCTTCTGTCCGGGCTTGATCGCATCCTTGTGAAGCTCGAGTGTAGCTGAGCCGTACTCAAGGTCATATGTTACCTCTACAGTCTCGCAGGGGAGTTTGCCCTTCTTACGAACAGGAACAAGAGCCTTACCTCTGTTGTAAGCTATAGGTGCGCTGAAGATGAATCCTCTTGACTCAGCACCGAGCACAACGTCGAAATCAAGGTCTTCTACAAGCTTCTGCATCTCATCAATTGCAAGCTTGAATCCATCTGCATCCTGAAGCACAGATGTGATATCCCTGAACATGATGCCTTTCTCCGGGAAATCCGGTATTGTACGTACATAATCTTTAAGTTCTTTCATTTTATAACCCTCTCTGCACACTATATTTAAAACGATGTGCTTTTTTTCAATAATACGACATTTTATTATACCACAATTATGCGCAAATAGCATATGTCAATAAAAAAAGATGGCGAATATCGCCATCTTCAAAGAGCTGGAAAAGGGACTTGAACCCTCGACCTACTGATTACGAATCAGTTGCGCTACCGACTGCGCTATTCCAGCATGGTTGGTTCACCAATTCAAAAGGGCACATCACTCATTATAATGTGCCCTTTGTCAGTTTTCAAGATTTAATCTTTTTTATTTCTTCTTGGGTGCAGGTCTTCTTGCACTTGAAGTTGCCGGCTTGTCAGCGGGTCTTCTCGCACTTGAAGTCTCCGGTTTATCTGCGCTCTTTTTAGAAGCTGCCTTCTTTGCAGATGTTTTCTTTGCTGCAGGCTTTTTAGCGGCAGTCTTTCCTGTCACGCTCTTTATGGCTTCCTCTGAGACAATTGAGAAGATCCTCTCTTCCTCAATCTTTTCATACTTCTCCTCGATAGCCTTCTCCTGCTCTAAAAGCTCTTTTTCATACTTGAGCTTGAGTTCCTGAAGAAGTCTTTCCTCTTCCTCGCTCTGCTTCTGCTTAAGAGCTGCGATCCTCTCTTCCTTCTCTTTTTCCTTCTTTATCTCTTCCTCTTCCTTGATGACACGGATCTTCTTTTCCTGCTCTGAATAAGGAGTATAACTGAAGATTGAAAGTGACGCGGGAGCAAGAGAAACCGTGATGGAGTAAAGACGTCCGTCGATTTCCTTTCTCCTTGCTTCCATCCGTCCTGCGTTGAGAACGCCGGTTCCGCCGTAGGTTACATCATCGGAATTGAAGACCTCTGTATATCTTCCGTCTGCCGGAACACCAATCTCAAAGGTGCGGTCAATGCCTGCCATATTGGCAACCACTACCTGCATTTCGTTGTCATTCTCGGTCTTTCTCACAAAGGCAAGCATGCACTCATCTGCTGCAAGGACATTGATCCACTCAAAGCCTCCGTCATTGTCGTCAAGCGCATGGAAAGCGGGCTTATTGTAGTAAAGATCATTGAGTTTCCTGATCATGTTCTCCATGAAAACTTCCTGATCAACGGTCAGCTCATCAGGCTCCATATAAACATGCTTTCTTCCGGGATGAACCATCATATAGCTGAGAGCAAGACGAAGATTGGCCATTTTCTGGGCTGAATCGCCGGGCATCAGGTAATAAAGACCCTCAAGCCCCTTCTCCATATCCTCATGTGTAAAGGCAAGTATAAATCTCTCCGTATAACTGTAGATAAGGCTGAAAGTCAGCTCATCGTGATGACCTGCTCTGAAGAGTGGGTCATTCTGCATATATGACAGGAAGTCTCTTGACCATCCGTTGTTCCACTTATAGTCAAAGCCAAGGCCGCCATTCTCAACAGTATCGGTAACATGAGGCCAGCAAGCTGTCTCTTTTGTAATAAGGATAGCTCCCGGATTATCCTTGTGCACAACTGTTGTGAGCTGTTTAAGGAACTCCAGAGCCTCAAGGTTCTCATTACCGCCGTAGATGTTAGGAAGCCACTCACCGGGTTTTCTGTCATAGTCAAGGTACAGTATCCTGGAAATATCCGAGGTTCTGATTCCGTCAATATGGAAATTCTCGATCCAGTAAAGTGCATTGGAGATAAGGAAGTTTGTAACCTCCTTGCGACCATAGTCAAATATCATATCTCCGGACTTTGGATGCACCCCAATCCTGGGATCTGCATACTCGTAAAGTGTTCTTCCGTCAAAGTCGCTGAGTCCGCATGAAGCCTTGGGGAAGAAAGTAGGTACCCAGTCAAGGATGACCCTTATCCCTTCTGCATGGCAGGCATCAACAAACTTCATGAAATCGTCAGTATCACCATAAGCATCATCCAGAGCAAAGAAATCAAGGACGTGATAGAAATGTCCCGGAACATGCTTCATTACAGGCATCAGCTCAATGGTATTAAATCCGTGGTTTTTGACAAATTCCAAAACGTCGGCTGTGATCTCCTCCATTGTGCTCTTGCCCTCATGCCTTCCGGCAAAAGACTCAAGACAGATCTCCACAATTGAAAGAGGGCTCTCGGACACGTCAAACTTCGTCCTCGCCTTCATCCACTTGTCGTCTGTCCATTTGATCGACTTAAGAGGTGTTATCACGGAAATTATTCCGTTCTCTCCTCTTGATTTGATCGCATAGGGATCAGGGCGCTTTAAAATAAGACCGCTCCTGGTCTTTATTTCAAACTGATAGCCGTCGTTCTCCCGCGCTCCGGGGATAAAGATCTCAAATACCCCGATAGGATCGAGCCTGTGCATCTGGCACACACGTCCGTCCCAATTGTTAAAGTCACCGATAACACTTACTCTTGCTGCTGTTGGTGCCCATACTGCAAAGTTCGTGCCATCGATCCCGTTTCTCGTCATAGGGTGAGCGCCAAGCTTCTCATAGATGCGGAAGTGGATCCCGCTTCCAAGCTTGATAAAATCCTCCCTGTCCATAAGAGGTCCAAAAGCATAAGGATCAAAGAGCTTGAGCTCATTGCCCTCCGCATCGGTGATTATGAAATAATACTTAAGCTTATCTACATACGGAACAAGGATAGCATAGAAACCGGCTTCATCCGCAAGCTCCATGTCATAAGTCTTTTTGGTGTTCTCAATATGTACCTTGATGGACTGTGCATCCGGGAAAAAGGCCTGGATAAGGTAGCTGTTGCCAACCTTGTGCGCCCCAAGAATTCTGTGTGGGTTGTCACCATCGGAGTAAATAATCTCTTCTATTTCCGGCCAATTCATCATTTTGTAAAGTTTATTATTCACGATACTGCCTCCCTTATGGATTTGTAATTAAATCATACCATTAATTTCATGTATAAATAACCCACTTAAAAGTTTTGGTTCAAACCATGTAGACTTGGGCGGCATAAGCTTTCCGGCGTCCGCAACGTCAAAGAGTTCCGCAATTGATGTCGGATACATCGAAAAAGCAAGGCACATGTCTCCATCAGCCCTTCTCTCGAGCTCTGAAAGACCTCTTATACCACCCACGAAATCGATCCTCTTGTCCGTCCTTGGGTCCCCTATCCCAAGAACAGGTGAAAGAAGCTCATTCTGAAGCACAGACACATCAAGTCCCTCTACAGCATCATCCTTGCAGATATCTTTGTGAGCCTTAAGCCTGTACCACTTCTTATCAAGATACATTCCGAACTCGCCCTTGCAGGAAGGATGAACCGCCTCATTCTCCTCATTTACATCAAATTTCTTTTTGACTTCTTCCATGAACTGCGCACTGCTAAGGCCATTTAAATCCCTGACCACTCTGTTGTAGTCCATTATCATCAACTGGGAATCAGGGAAAAGAACTGACAGAAAGTAGTCAGACTGCTGCTTGCCCTTAAGCCTGCCTGCATTTTCCTCTCTCATCTTAAGGCCAACCTTTACCGCAGAAGCGCATCTGTGATGTCCGTCAGCAATATAGATCTCATTAATAGATGTAAAGATCCTGCAGATCATGTTATTTTCTTCCTCATCAGCCATGACCCATACTCTGTGAGTCACACCGTCGTCAGAAGTGAAGTCATAAACAGGTTCATCTACACTCTTGACCTTGTCGATGATCTGGCTTATGAGCTGATTTTCTCTGTAGCACAAAAAGATTGGGCCGGTCTGGGCCTTGCAGGTATAGACATGGTTTATCCTGTCCTGCTCCTTCTCTTCTCTGGTGTTCTCATGCTTCTTGATAACGTTGTTCAGATAATCGTCAATTGAAGCAACAGCCACTATACCTGTCTGGCTTCTGCCATTCATTGTCAGCTCATAGATGTAGTAGCACTTCTCCTCATCCTGAACAAAGTCGCCTCTCTCAATCCTTGCCCATAGCTCTTTTCCGGCCTTCTCATAGACCTCTGGAGCATAAATGTCGTGCCCCTCCTCAAAGAAGGTCTCGGGTCTGTCTATTGCAAGAAAAGAATCCGGATTCTTCTGAACAATTGCTCTTGCTTCCTCTGTGTTATACACATCGTATGGAAGAGCTGCTATTTTTGAAACCTTCCCGGTTTGTGGTCTGTATGCCTTGAAAGGCTTAATATCCGCCATTTTAATGTCCTCCGAATAAAATTTAAGGAGAGATCCTGAAAAAGCTTCAAAATCTCTCCTGTTATCATATCACTTTTAACGCATTTATACGTCTTTTCTTACCACTCTTACTCTGATTACACCGTCAACCTTTGAAAGCTTTTTAACTATCTCATCTGTGACTGTGTCCTCAAGGTCGATGAGTGTGTAAGCATAATCTCCCTTTGACTTGTTGGTCATGTCTGAGATGTTCATGCCTGCAGCACCGAGAACAGTGGTGAACTGGCTGATCATATTGGCAACATTCTTGTGGAAAATAGCTACACGAGGCTTGTTGCAGATTCCCATATCGCAGCTAGGGAAGTTTACTGAGTTGTTGATGTTACCGTTCTCGAGATAATCCTTGAGCTCAAGAACAGCCTTAACAGCACAGTTATCCTCTGACTCCTCTGTTGAAGCTCCGAGATGAGGGATTACGATGCATCCGTCATGGCCTGCAACTACTGAGTTCGGGAAGTCTGTTACATACTTTCTGATCTTGCCGGCATTGATACCTGAAAGAACATCAGCCTCATTGCAGAGGATATCTCTTGCAAGGTTGATAAGGATAACGCCCTTCTTCATCTTGGCAATGGCATCCTTGTCGATCATGCCCTTTGTAGAATCAAGTGCAGGTACATGGATCGTGATGATATCACACTTTGAATAGATATCATCTACGTTTGTTACGTGCTTAACGTCTGATGAAAGTCTCCATGCAGCATCGATGGAAAGATATGGATCATATCCGTAAACCTCCATACCGAGCTGTCTTGCAGCATTGGCAACGCGGACACCGATAGCACCAAGTCCGATGATACCGAGTTTCTTACCAAAGATCTCGGTTCCTGCAAATTTCTTCTTGGACTTCTCTGTGAGCTTGGCGATCTCAGGATCTCCGGCATTAGCCTTAACCCACTCGGTACCTCCGATGATATCACGGCTTGCGATGAGCATCGCAGCAAGAACCATCTCTTTTACACCGTTAGCGTTAGCTCCGGGAGTGTTGAATACAACAATACCCTGCTCAGCGCACTTATCGCAAGGAATGTTATTTACACCTGCACCTGCTCTTGCGATAGCAAGAAGGTTCTTGGAAAACTCCATTTCAAGCATGTTGGCGCTTCTTACAAGAATACCGTCAGCATCATCAACATTGTCTACTACAGAGTAATTCTCATTAAAATTATTAAGACCGATCTTAGCGATTGGATTTAAGCACTTATATTTGAACATCTCTTCCTCCTTATGCGTTCTCTTTCTCAAACTTATCCATGAACTCAACAAGCTTCTTAACACCCTCAATAGGCATTGCGTTATAGATACTTGCTCTCATTCCGCCAACTGTTCTGTGGCCCTTAAGGCTTACAAATCCTGCCTTTGTAGCCTCAGCAATGAACTTGGCATTGAGTTCATCAGAATCTGTTACGAAAGGAACATTCATAAGAGAACGATCTTCCTTTCTTACTGTTCCCTTGAACATCTTGCTCTGGTCAAGATAATCATAAAGAACTGCAGCCTTCTCTTCGTTTCTCTTCTTCATCTCTGAGAGTCCGCCCTGCTCTTTGAGCCACTTGAATACAAGTCCGCACATGTAGATGCTCCAGCAGTTGGGTGTGTTGTATAAAGAACCGTTGTCGGCCTGAGTCTTCCACTTGAGCATTGTAGGTGTGAAGGAAGGAACATCATCTGTGATGAGGTCTTCTCTTATGATGCTGATAACAAGACCTGCAGGTCCTACATTCTTCTGAACGCCGCCGTAGATAACGCCATACTTGGTTACATCTACAGGTTCTGATAAGAAACATGATGAAACATCCGATACAAGGATCTTGCCCTTTGTGTTGGGAAGAGTCTTGAACTTGGTTCCGTAGATCGTGTTGTTCTCACAGATATATACATAGTCAAGGTCATCTGCAATATCAAGATCGGAGCAGTCCGGAATGTATGAGAAAGTCTTGTCTGCACTTGAAGCAAGCTCAACGGCCTCACCATATTTCTGAGCTTCCTGATAAGCCTTCTTAGCCCACTGTCCTGTGATGATATATCCGGCCTTCTTATTCTTCATAAGGTTAAGAGGAACAGCTGCGAACTGCTGACTTGCTCCGCCCTGCAAAAAGAGAACCTTATAATTGTCAGGAATGTTCATAAGATCTCTTATGTCCTGTTCGGCAGTCTGTATAACGTTGTCGAAGGTCCCCGATCTGTGGCTCATCTCATTGATCGACATTCCACATCCGTTGTAATCAAGCATTTCTGCTGCAGCCTGTTTTAAAAC
This sequence comes from Butyrivibrio sp., assembly GCA_017445665.1. GTDB lineage: Bacteria > Bacillota > Clostridia > Lachnospirales > Lachnospiraceae > Butyrivibrio. The sequence continues at coordinate 13,003 of JAFSTR010000015.1, forward strand.
TTCTTCCGGAAGCACTGCCGGACCAGCTGAAAAATTATAAACTCGTGACAATTTAAATCTCCTCCTAATAAAAAATCTTTTTGCATTTTACAACTATAAATTTCATTGTAAACGCAAAAAGATTTTTGTCAATAATGTCATTCCATAATGTGTGTTATTTAATTATTTATAAGTGATTTTTCAATTCTCTGTACTTCTCCAAAAGCAATGGTGTTTCATTGGAAATTATGTCAATTTCCCCGTTTTTACCTGCACTTTCAAGATTTTTAGCCAGATCTGAAACTTCTATCGCGCCAATGGTTCTGGCAGAACTTTTCAGTGAATGCACCAAAGTTGTATAGGTATCATAGGCTTCATTTTTCCAGGAATTTTCAATTTTTTCCGATTTGGAATCTATTGAATCTTTAAAAACAGAAATCACTTCAAGATAATCTTCAATTCCTCCACAAAGATAAATTCCAAGATCGGTATTGAGCTCTTCCAGTGACAAAAGTTTTTCCGGAAGGACACATTGATTGTCCATGTGAAGTAATGCTTCTTCGGAAGAAGTTTCGCGGAAGTCTGCCTCTTTTTGAGTTCCTTCTCTCATCTCATACTGCGAATCTTCGTCAATCATTTCAAGCATTATATCCGCAAATTTAGGATCAAACTTGGCACCTTTTTCCTTTTCTATTTCACTTCTTACCTTTTCCTGTGGCATGGGTTCACGATAACTTCGATTACTGGTCATAGCATCATACGCATCGGCAACCGAAATTATCCTTGCCTCTTCCGGGATCTCATTGCCCTTTAATCCATCAGGATAGCCTCTTCCATCCACTCTCTCATGGTGCCATCTTGCTCCAAATGCCAGCTGTGGCATCTCCTTTATTCTCTTAAGGATGTTGTTTCCCGTCACAGGATGCTTTTTAATCTCTGCAAATTCCTCGTCGGTAAGGCGTGATGTCTTATTGATTATCCAGTCCGGGACACCTATCTTACCAACATCATGCAGAAGTCCCATCATATAGATCTCATCCTGCTGACTGTCGTCATATCCGTATCTTTTGGCAATCTCTTTTGAATAGGCAGCAACTCTGCCGGAATGACCGTTTGTATAGGCATCCTTGGCATCAATTGCCTCAGCCAGAGTCTGAACCACGTGAAGCGTCAGCCGGATATTCTCCTGAGTCTTTTTCTCAACTTCTCTCGACAGCTCTTTTTTCAGATGTTCAAATTCGATGGTCTTGATAACACGCATGGAAAGAATGTCCGGAACTACAGGCTTTCTTATAAAATCGACAGCTCCGAGGTGAAGGCCGTCTGCTTCAGTCTTTAAATCCTCATCGCCGGTCATAAAGATAACCGGTATTTCTCCCTCCGGCTTTTCCTTAAAAGCCTTTAAAGTTTCAAACCCGTCCATCTCATCCATATAAACATCCAAAAGAATAAGATCAGGAAGCGGAACCATTCCCTCAACATAGTTAAGAAGCTCTTTTCCGGATGAGAGTTTTGTAACCTTTATATCTCTTTTGGTGAGGATGGAAGAAATATGCTCACGGCTCTCTGCATCATCATCTACAACAACAACCCAGAACATAGAGTTTACCTCCTATCCAAGAATTGCCTCAACAGCCTTCATAAGTGACGGCCTGCCTTCAGACTTGGACACTATTCCATCAGGTTTCACATCCCCGCTGCCTTCGCAGTCGCTGTCATCCATACCTGTTCTGTAAACTACGGGGATATCCTTTATCTCCGGATTTGAGCGGATCGCTGCAAGTACCACAGGTCCGTCCATCTCAGGCATTGCGTAATCAAGAAGCACCAGATCCGGCTTATTCGAAGCCATCATATCAAGTGCGCTCTTGCCTGAAGACGCCTTCATCACTTCATATCCACCCTTTTCAAGCCACCTGCCGGTCATGGCCAGCATATCTTCATCATCATCAATAAGCAAAATGCGTTTCATATTATTCCTCCTTTGGTGACTTTTTATAAAAGACTCTTAAGCACGGAGAACAGTTCATCCGGCTCTATAGGCTTAGCAAGATGAGCATTCATTCCGGCTTCAAATGACCTTCGTATATCCTCGCTGAGTGCATTGGCAGTAAGTGCAATTATGGGAATACTTCCCGCATCTGTCCTCGCAAGCCCTCTTATTGCTTTTGCTGCATCAAGACCATTCATCTTGGGCATCCTGATATCCATAAGGATCGCATCATAGGTTCCCGGGTCGCTTTCTCCAAAGAGCTTCAGCGCCTCTTCTCCGTCACATGCAACATCTACTTCGATGTCATTCAGTCTAAGGAGATGTTCCATGATCCTGACATTAAGCTCATGATCTTCAGCAAGGATGATCCTCTTACCGGAAAAAACCGATGCTCTGTCTGATTTCTTCAGGTCTTTCTTGTGGTCCGAGAGTATCTTTGAAAGTTCCTCCTTGATATTGCCCGCAAACATAGGCTTTCCCAAAAATCCGTTTACACCTGCAGCAAGAGCATCCTCCATGACTTCATACCAATTATAGGTTGTAAGGATTACTGCAACTTCGTCCTTGCTGTAGACCTCTCTGATACGTTTCGTCAGCTCAATGCCGTCCATATTCGGCATCTTCCAGTCAACAAGCATCAGGTTAAATGCTGGTTTAAGCCCGGCAATGTTCTTACACATCGAAAGTGCTTCTTCTCCGCTGAGCACATACTCTGACTCAATTCCCACTCTGTGGAGGATCATCTTCGTATGCTCACAGGCTCTCACATCGTCATCCACGATAAGTGCGCGTACGCTCGATGGATTAAAGGAATTCCTGTCGTTTTCACTGTCACCGCTTATTTCAAGAGGAATAACAACAGTAAATGTTGACCCTTTCCCTTTTTCCGAGACAGCACTTATATTTCCGCCCATCATCTCGACAATATTCCTTGTAATAGCAAGTCCCAGACCTGTTCTTCCGGGAGTCCCCTCTCCTTCCACTGTAAAAGGTTCAAACAGATGCGGCATAAACTCTTTGTCTATACCGGCTCCAGTGTCCGCAACTTCCATGCAGATATGCGCTTTTCCATCGCTGCGCCGCTCTTGTCTTACGGCAAAAGAGATTTTCCCGCCCTCAGGAGTAAAGTTGATAGCGTTTTCAATAATATTAAAGAGCACCTGCTTGATCTTTAAGTCATCACCGATATAGCGCTCATCAATCTGTCCGTCCACGCTGCAGTCAAAGGAAATATTCTTATCTTCGCACTTCGACTCGGTTATGGTATTTATCTGCTCCAGCATATTTCCGAAGGAGAATTCTTCATTCTTCAGCTTCATATTGCCGGACTCAATAAGGCTCATCTCAAGAATATCATTGATGAGTGAGATCGTATGCTTTACGCATACACCTATATGCGAGATTATATCCCTGGTCTCATCATCAAGATCTTTCTTTTGCAGTGCTATATTATAAAGCCCCACGATATCATTAAGCGGAGTCCTTATCTCATGACTGACATTTGATAAAAAGAGAGTCTTGGCAAGATTGGCCTTCTCTGCCTCCTTAAGCACCCTTGTAAGAAAGAGCTGCCTCTCCTCCTCTACAACCTTAAGGGAAACTCTGCTGCTCTCATCCTTGACTTCGTAGTCCTTCAGAACCCTGCCCAGAATATCTTTCAGCGCTCTGTAATCGCGCAGCAGCTCCGGAATTTTCGTCTCCACCAGGGCTGTATCTCCGGCCTTGGCACCAAGCTCTATCTCCTTGGCCTTGTCAGACAGCTTACATGCTCCGATAGCTGCAGATGTACTCTTAAGCGAATGGACATTCAGCGCCAGAGCCTCCAGATCGCTGTTTTTAAAATCAGTCTCGATCTGTTCCGCCTTGGCATCAATCGACATGGCGTAGGTTTCGATCGCAAATATGTAATCCTCTACATCTCCGCAGTACTCGATTCCCTTCTCGGGATTGATTTCCTTATATTCAAAGATCACTTTTGGAAGCTTTGAAAGCTCGTCATCCTCAGCATCTTCATCCTTGCCATCATACAAAATGACGGAATCCTGAGGAAGATACCTGATCATCATGCGCTCCATCTCATCGATGTTTATCGGTTTTGAAAGGTAATCCGTAAATCCGGCTTTTATCATCTTTTCCTTATCACCGGCAACAGCGCTGGCTGTAAGAGAAATTATCGGAGTCTTCTCATACTTCTCAGGGTACTTCTCTCTCAGAGCCTCCAAAGTCTCAATGCCGTTCATCTGAGGCATTCTATAGTCAAGAAATACAAGGTCGTAATGCTCTTTTCCAAACTTTTCAATGCACTCAGCTCCGCTGGTGGCCACATCAATATGGATCTTGGTGCGCTTTAAAAGCCCTGCTATGACCTGAAGGTTCATGGGCGTGTCATCCACCACAAGAATTCCCAGCCCCGGCGCAGTAAACAGCGTATGCTTACTCTTTATGCCGGAAGTATCCTGTGCGTGAGGATCCATGTCGACGTCACCTATTTCTATCCAGTCCGAAACTTTTTGAACCAGGGTAAAAGAGAATTTAGAGCCCTTCTCATATCTGCTCTCCACCTCAAGTTCACTCCCCATAATTGAAAGGAGTTGTCTTGTTATGGCAAGGCCAAGACCTGTGCCTTCGATAGTTCTTGTCTTTTTCAGATCAAGACGATCAAAGGGTTCAAAGAGCCTTTCCATATCTTCTTCTCTGATACCGATTCCCGTGTCCACAACGGACACTTCAAGCTTAACCGCATCATCAAGCTTTTCAAGAAGTCTTATTTCAAAATCAACTCCGCCTTTTTCCGTGTATTTGACAGCATTTGTGAGAATATTGGTTATTATCTGCTTTACTCTTATCTCATCCCCCATAAGATGCACCGGGAGCTTGGGGTCAACAATAAAGTTGAGCTCAAGTCCTTTAGCCTCTGCCCTGAACTGTACAAGATTGTAGAGGTCAATCACCAGGGATGAAAGTGAATACTCCTCGTTTTCAAGTGTAAGCTTTCCGCTTTCTATCTTTGAGAAGTCCAGAATATCACTGATAATTCCAAGAAGACTAACTCCGGCCCTACGGATATTCTCCGAATAATCAAGGATCACTGAGTTTTCAGTTTCTCTCTGGATCATCTCATTCATTCCAAGAATGGCGGTGATAGGTGTTCTGATCTCATGGCTCATGTTGGAGAGAAATGCACTCTTTGAGATATTTGCCGCCTCTGCCTGTTCAAGTGCAGTCTCAAGTGACTGAGCCCTCTCTTTTTCCTTCTCAGCTATCTTGTACTCAGTAATATCCTCTATGAACACATAATTAACCGCACCATGTCCGGGGAGAGATGCACAATGCCCATAGTCATCAACCCATCTGATGGTACCGTCTTTTTGTATGATCCTGTAGGCAACATAGTCTATGCCTCTTCTGTTCGTCGGCTGTGACATCTGTTCGTCTATAGAGCTCTGGATCTTCTCAAAATCATCCGGATGGACCATGCCCCTGAAACTGTTTCCGGTAAACTCCCTGAATTCATCCACAGTTTCGCAGCCGTATATCTCACAGGTTGACTGATTGACATACAAAAGCTCCATGCTCTCATCCGCACGATATATAAAGAAGCCTCCGGGCATCTGCTCGGCAATCCATTCTACCGCAGTCATCCCTTCTCTGGACTGCATTGTCGACATGATCTCGTCACTGATAACTTTGTTTCTCTGCATAGCGCTTTCCTCACCTCTCATCGAACGCTGCCAAGTGCGTTATCTATCTTATTTCCCAGATCTTCATACTTTTTAAGGAAATCCGAAACCATAACGTTTCTTTCCGCTTCGTCAAAGCCCTCGGCCTTTTTCTCTATCTCTTCCGCAAGCGCCGACAGCTCTTTTGCCCCAATTGCACGTGACGTGCTCTTTACCGAGTGAGCCGTCATCGTAAGATTCTTTAAGTCTTTGTCCCTGATAAAACCTCTTATCCTTGCAGCTTTATCAGCCACTGAGGAAGCATAAACCTTGAGTGCTTCCATATACTCCTCTTCATCTCCGCAGTATTCTATACCGCTCTCGATATCAAGTTCGTATATTTCCTTTATCTGCGGCGGTATCTCATCGGAGGAGACGTCTTCGTTGCAGGGGTTTGCCACTGTTTTATGTATCTTTGACTCCGGCAGATACTTAAGGAGCATATTTTCCATCTCATACAGAGTTACGGGTTTTGTCAGATAATCCGTAAATCCGCTCTTTATCATCTGCTCCCTTCCTCCGGCAAGCACATTTGCAGTAAGGCAGATGATTGGAGTCCTTTTTGCTTTTTCAGGATATTTATCCCTTAGTATTTCTAGAGTCTGGCTGCCGCTTAAATTCGGCATTCTCTGATCAAGAAATACGCAGTCATATTCTTTTTCCGAAAACAGCTCAATGCACTCCTCGCCGCCGTCCGCAGTCTCGATGTTCATTTCGTTACCCTTTAAAAGCCCGGAAATCACCTGCAGATTCATAGGGGTATCGTCAACGATCAGTATCCTTGCTTCCGGTGCAGTAAAGGTCGCTGCTCTCCTCTTTTTATTGGAGTCCTCATCGCCAAGATGCAGATACTTATACGGTCCTATCGGAGTTTTGTCGGAAATTTCCTGCTCTATGGTAAAAGAGAACCTGGAGCCCTTTCCATACTCGCTCTCCACCTTTATTTCACTGCCCATGAGCGACAAAAAGCTCTGGGAAATGGCAAGTCCGAGGCCTGTGCCCTCAATGTTTTTCGTCCGCTCGAGGTCAAGTCGGTCAAACGCGGAAAAGAGCTTGTTCATCTCCTCTTCCCTAATTCCTATGCCTGTGTCCTTAACTGCGATCTCCATGGTAAAAGAGCTTTCGCTTTCCTCAAGGAGCTTTGCTGAAAACCTTATATCCCCCTCTTTCGTGTACTTGACGGCATTGGTAAGAAGATTCGCGCAGACCTGGCGAAGCTTTTGCACATCGCCTATTACTTCAGTCGGAAGCTTCTCGTCTATATCCATATAGAGGTTCAGGTTCTTTTCCTCAACGCGGTTTAAAACAATCATCTGAAGGTTGCTTATAAACTCAGGAAGTGAGTACTTCTGTTTGTTCAGCTCCATTCTTCCGGCTTCAATCTTTGAAAAATCAAGGATCTCATTGATGATGCCAAGAAGGCTCTCTCCGGCCTTTTCAATGTTTTCTGCATAGCGAAGCACATTGGAATCCCCCGACTCCATCTGTATCATTTCATTCATGCCAAGGATTGCAGTGATGGGAGTCCTGATCTCATGGGACATATTGGACACAAAATCCGTCTTCATGCGATTGGCCTGCTGGGCATTCTTAAGAGTCCTTACGATAAGTGCTATCACCAAAAGCGCAATGATCAGGAGCATCGTGAGGAATATCCACATATTGTCTCTTAATCTGTCAACAAAAGTATATGTGTAAAGCTCATTTGAATATTTGTTTGCAATATCGCTGGGGTAATCAGTACCTATTACTTTTACGCCGTGATTAAGGAGCTTTAACAGGCCTTCATTTCCGATCTTGACGCCAAAACACCTGTCATCAAGATGGCTCAAGGTTCTTGAGGAGAGTCCTTTATATCTGCTGTTTCTCAGTATCTCGTTTGCTCGAAGACCGTTAAGCGTCGTTACACCCACTTCACCCTTAAGGACCGCCTTAAGACATGCATCAAATCCATGGTAAAATACGATCTCAGACTTGGGATAATAGGTGCGGATATAGTAATACTGCATTTTATTATTATCATTTACAGCAATTTTCGAAAGACTCTCTTCATGGTATTCATCCTTATAGACCAGCTCCATGGTTGAATAGACAACTGAAGTTGACTGATATATGCCGTTTACCTCCGAGTAGTAAAGACCTCCGCCCACAGGAAATCCCGCATCTATCTTCTCATCTCTCAGAGCTGCAACCATTTCATCGTAGCTGTCGTACCCGATATAGGAAACCTCAATATCCCTTATATCTAGGTCAGCAAGCATCTTTGGAATGATATCTTTTATTATGCCGTTAACATTTCCGTCTTTATCCGTGGCGCTATAGGGCAGATAATCATTAAGATAACCTATTTCAAGAGTCTTGTTCTCTGAAAGCCACGCTCTCTCCGCTACAGAAAATGTATGACTTAAAACACTTGAAGAGTAATATTTACTCTGAAGATTTGCCACATAATTCGGCTCTTCCATGGCAAGCATGTTCTGGGCCTCTTCAAGCTCTTTTAAAATATCATCCCTTGCCTTGCTCACGCACAGATAGTAGTCCGAAGTACCAAAGGTACATATTACTTCTGCATGTTCGCGGCCATATGCGCCATCACCTTCCGCCGCCAGTACATCGACTGCCTTAGTATCAAAGGCGGTAAAAAGCGATTCATAATCATCAAAAGTTACTATCTTAGCATCTATTGAGTTTTCAACAAGGTAATTTTCCAGAATATCCGCTATGGCGCTCTCCAGAACGCCGATACGTTTACCTGATACGGATGCAGGGGAAAAAGAAATAGAACTGTCATCATCATGTTTGACAAGGGTGTACACCTCGTTTCCCATAGGAGCCGAAGGGTACCCGATAATGTTTAGCCTGTCATCACGTTTTGCAAGACCTGCAAGAAGATCTATATCGCCGGACAGGAGCATATCATAGAGCTCACCAAAGCTTCCGTAGACATACTCATAATTCCAGCCGGTATATTCCGAGAGTTTTCTGTAATATTCATAAGCATAACCGGTTTTGACAGCGTCAGGCGCCGCGCCCTCTTCGAAGACCTCATTCTCGTAATAACCGATCTTTACAGTCTCTGCATTCTCACCGTCTGCATAGACGTAAATGCTTGATCTTACTGTAAAAAAGCATAACATTAACAAAGAAAAAAGCATACCTGCTGCTCTTTTCTTCCTGGAAAACAGCCATTTAGGATAAAGCGCCTGATGTCTTATGCTTGTTCTCATACTTCTAATATATCACTGGAAGTGCACCCACATCCACATTTTTACGAAGATTTTATAACTGCAAGACGCATAAAACGCGCAAAAAAGTGCAGCCTGAATCAGGCTGCACATAGGTATAATGCTCAATAATATAATATTACCGGAGTCCCGATATCTACAACATCCCAGAGGACTTCCACAGAATCATACGGACAGTTAATACATCCATGGGATCCGTCGGATTTATAGATCTCATCTCCGAACTTGCTGCGCCAGTTGGCATCGTGTATTCCGACTCCCTTATTAACTCCGAGCCAGTAATTCACGTAAGATACATAATCAACACCTCGAAGATAGGTGTGGTATCTCTTGTTGTAAACAGGGTATATCCCTGTCGGTGTACCGCGTGAGCGATTGACATTTCCTGTCACTACAGGCATATCCATGTTAAGCTCGCCATCCACATAGTAGTACAGCATCTGCTTGCCCATATCAACTTCGATATAGGTCTTGCCGAGCTTCTCATTGGCATCGTAAACTACAGCATTCTCTGAGAGCTTAAGTTCCCTCTCCTCGGGATTACTCATAGTACCTGACAGCATCAGGTCCTTTAAGTAATCAAACTCGGATCTGATATCGAATACCACTCCGTCGCCCTTAGAGCTTGAATTGACGATGATCGTGCTGCTGACTCCCTTTCTATACTCATCCATCATCCAGGATGTGTCGTGGGAATCTGCAATGTTCTTGAGAAAGTCATAGATTTTACTCTCAGATACGATCGGATTGTATTCAGAATCGGTAACTATGCCTTCAACTATCTTAATATCTTCCTTTTCCGGAAGCTCTTTTTCCTCGCCGGCAATAATGAAATGGCCAAGGCCCGGATTATTCTTACTTACTTTTTCTGAAAATGCCGCGTCATAGTCCCTCTGAGTCAAGATAAAGTCGCTGGCCTTACCCTTATCAAGAGAAACCTTAACTCCCTCAAGGTCATAGGTTATATTGCAGTTCTGTAGTCCGTCAAGCTTAGTAAAGACCTCAACCTTATCTCTGTCAGAGCTTCTTATATCCAGCTCTTTGTAGCATTCCTCACAGTTTGAAAGGTCCAGAACGCTCTGTCTTGATTGCATTGATTCATAGACCTTATCAATTACTTTTTCCTTATCCGGCAGAGATACAAATGCATTCTCAAGAACATATCCGTCCGCTGTTTTTACAATGGAGCACTTAAGGTCAGATGGATCTATAAATATCTCCCAGTCCGAAACAAGCTCCGCCACCTTATCCCTGCTCAGCATCACGTCGGGTTCATACTCACAGGTCAGGTTTTTGAAGGCATACAATCCCCATTTTAAGGGATCGGTGTTTCTATACACCTCAGTAAGAGCACCGGTGTAATCCATTGTAAGATCAGTCTCTGCAGAGCTCACAAAGAGCCTTGCGCCGCTCTTGTCCATAATGGCTATGCCATCGTAGGGGGCGCTCTTTAGAAGTTCTGCATTAACTTCACTTACAGACTTACCGGTACAGTAAATACCATTTATCCAGGTAAAGCATGGGAATCCTCCCACGTAATACAGCCCCAGTGCAAAATACAGCGCAGTCATCAAAACGATGATTATCGCTACAGCTATTGAGGCTCCTTTTAATACCTTTTTCATAGTCTCCTCAATTTGAAAGATTACTTCTTATCTTTCAGATCCTTCTCATCAAAAACTTCACTGATAGAAGCTCCCGGAGGTACCATAGGGAATACCTTGTCATCTTCTTCTATAATGCAGTCGATAAGAACCGGTTTTCCCATCTTAAGAGCTTTCTTAAGAGCAGGAGCAACCTCGCTCTTTTTGGTAACTCTTATAGCTTCACAGCCAAGTCCCTCAGCAACTTTGCAGTAATCGACCTTATCCTCGAAAACTGTCTGTGAATAGTGCTGCTGATAGAACAGAGTCTGCCACTGCCTTACCATTCCAAGAACATGGTTGTTGATCACAACCTCGATAATAGGAAGGTTGTATCTTGAGGCAGTTGCCATCTCATTCATATTCATTCTAAAGCATCCATCGCCTGCGATATTGATGCATACCTTATCAGGATTACCAACCTTGGCACCTATGCATGCTCCAAGTCCGTAGCCCATGGTACCCAGGCCTCCTGATGTAAGGAAAGTCCTTGGCTTTTTATATTTGTAGTACTGAGCAGCCCACATCTGATGCTGTCCTACATCTGTTGAAATGATGGCATCGCCCTTGGTGATCTTATCGATCTCCTCGATGATATATGGGCATGTAAGCTTGTCTGTATCATAGCCCAGAGGGAATTTCTTTTTATAGTCCGCAATCTTCTTAAGCCACTCAGTATGACTCTGCTGTTCAAGCTTCTCATTGATAGCTGTGAGAACCCTTTTAAGGTCACCTACTATAGCAAAATCCACTCTGACATTCTTGTTGATCTCAGCGGCGTCAATATCGATCTGAAGGATCTTAGCCTTTGAAGCAAAGGTCTTGGCATTACCTGTTACTCTGTCTGAGAATCTTGCGCCGAGAGTAATAAGAAGATCACACTCGCTCACACCAAGGTTTGATGCCTTTGTTCCATGCATTCCGATCATTCCGGTGTAAAGCTTGTCTGTACCGTCAAATGCACCCTTGCCCATAAGAGTATCACATACCGGGGCATCAACCTTCTTAGCAAATTCCTTAAGTTCTTCAGAAGCCTCTGAGATGATAGCACCGCCGCCGACATAGATGAAGGGGCGCTTGGAAGCCTTTATCATCTTTACAGCCTGGTTGATATCATCTGTATGATATTTCTTAACAGGCTCTTCGACTGATATGGTCACAGGTCTGAAATCACAAGTCTTGGCTGTGACATCCTTGGTGATATCAACGATTACAGGACCGGGGCGACCGGTTTTGGCGATCTTGAAGGCCTTTCTGATAGTATCAGCAAGGTTCTTAACATCCTTTACAATGTAGCCGTGCTTTGTGATAGGCATTGTGATTCCTGCAATATCAACCTCCTGGAAAGTGTCTTTTCCCAGAAGAGGGAGATTGACGTTACAGGTAATGGCCACCATTGGAACTGAATCCATGTAAGCAGTTGCAATTCCGGTTACAAGGTTCGTTGAACCCGGTCCGCTGGTTGCAAAGCACACGCCTACCTTACCTGTTGATCTCGCATACCCGTCAGCAGCGTGGGCTGCGCCCTGCTCATGACTGGTCAGTATGTGAAGGAAGTTATCACTCTGCTTGTAGAGTTCATCGTAAATGTTAAGGATTGTTCCTCCCGGATATCCGAAGATTGTATCTACCCCCTGTTCCTTCAGACACTCAAGAACAATCTGTGATCCTGTAAGTTGCATTTCAATACTCCTTTGGCTTCTATATTATTCGCCCGAAATGGTTCAGGCTCTTGGTATCTCTAAAACAGCTCCTCTGTTTCCGCTGGTTACAAGCTCTCTGTATCTTGCAAGATAACCTGTTGTAACCTTGGGCTCTCTTGGCTGCCATTTCTCTCTTCTCTTTGCGAGCTCTTCATCTGAGACCTTAACGTTAAGTGCGTTGTTAGGGATATCGATGGAAATGATGTCGCCCTCTTCGATAAGAGCAATAGGTCCGCCGACAGCAGCTTCAGGAGATACGTGTCCGATTGAAGCACCACGGCTTGCGCCTGAGAATCTTCCGTCTGTTATAAGAGCAACGGATGAGCCAAGTCCACGGCCGGCAATAGCTGATGTAGGATTGAGCATCTCTCTCATTCCCGGGCCGCCCTTAGGTCCTTCGTATCTGATAACAACAACGTCTCCTGCTACGATCTTACCACCAAGGATTGCCTCAATAGCATCCTCCTCGCAGTCAAATACTCTTGCAGGGCCTTCATGCACCATCATCTCGGGAACAACTGCACTCTTCTTAACGATACCTGTATCAGGAGCGATATTGCCCTTAAGAACAGCGATTCCGCCTGACTGCATGTAAGGATTCTCAATAGGTCTTATAACTTCAGGGTTCTTGTTATAAACGCCCTCAAGGTTTTCTTTTATTGTCTTACCTGTTGCCGTGATAAGATCTGTGTTTATCAGATTCTTCTTAACAAGCTCTGACATAACGGCAAGAACTCCGCCGGCTTCGTTAAGGTCCTCCATGTATGTAGGGCCTGCAGGTGCAAGGTGGCAAAGGTTTGGAGTCTTGGCAGATACTTCGTTTGCGATCTCCATGTTGATCTCAACTCCTGCCTCATGAGCGATAGCCGGAAGATGAAGCATTGTATTGGTGGAGCATCCAAGAGCCATATCCATAGCCATGGCGTTCATGAATGCCTCTTTTGTCATGATGTCTCTTGGGCGGATATTCTTCTCAACAAGGTTCATTACTGCATATCCGGCCTTCTTGGCAAGTCTGATACGTGCCGAATATACTGCGGGAATTGTTCCGTTTCCCGGAAGTCCCATTCCGATAGCCTCTGTAAGGCAGTTCATTGAATTGGCTGTATACATACCTGAACATGATCCGCATGTAGGACAAGCCTTCTCCTCGAGTTCGCAGAGCTCCTCATTGCTCATCTTGCCTGCTGATACAGATCCTACAGCCTCAAACATTGATGAAAGTGAAGTCTTGTGGCCCTGGAATCTTCCTGCCATCATAGGTCCGCCTGAAACAAATACAGTAGGAATATTAACTCTTGCAGCAGCCATTAAGAGTCCCGGTACATTCTTATCACAGTTTGGAATGCATACCATTCCGTCAAAGGCGTGAGCCTTGGCAAGACACTCTGTGCTGTCTGCAATAAGATCTCTGGTAACCAGGGAGTACTTCATTCCGATATGTCCCATTGCAATACCGTCGCATACAGCGATGGCCGGAACTACTACAGGCATTCCGCCTGCTTCTGCCACAGCCAGCTTGACAGCTTCTGTGATCTTGTCCAGATTCATATGTCCGGGAACAATCTCATTGTAGGAGCTCACAATACCGATGAGCGGTTTGTTTCTCTCCTCTTCCGTAAAACCAAGTGCATTGAACAAACTTCTATGTGGAGCCTGCTGAAGTCCCTTCGTAACTCTGTCGCTATTCATTGCCATAATCGTTTCTCCTCCTACTTGATATATAGAATAAAGTTCTCGTTCTCATAAATTTTGCGCATTGTATCTACATAGTCCCAGTCTATGGTCTCGTAGGTCTGATAGAATTTCCAGAAATCAGGCCCGCTGTACCCGGGCTCTAAAAGATTTTTATCTATAATAACACAATCTGCGCCGGTTACATCAGTCTTTTCACAATCAATGTCCCATCCGAACTTGAGAAGATACTGCTGATCGCAGTCTAAAACCGCGATATTACTGCGTCTTGTAACATCCGCAATATACAGTGTGTTAAATACATCATTCTCTCTGGTACCCAGCTGACAGCTGTAATCATAGCTTGATGTCCTGACTGTAAATAGAACAATGCAGAAGATCAGCGGCAGATATATGCCCTTTCCGTTGTACCACTTATCGCCCTTTAATGTGGTCTCACTCTCCTGGTGTGCCACGTTTTCTGTTGAAGTTCCGGCTTTCTGTCTCATCATGTTGTTGTAAACTCTGATGGTCACGTTTATAAGTCGTTCAAAGCATGCACAGAAACAAATGGTAAGAATGAATCCGCCATAGCTAAAGACCCTGAGGTACGGAAGTTTTTTCTGAACAACAAGCATAAGTGCCGTCACCAGCACATTTGAAATGATCATTACATTGATGATGGTCCTGCTGTAGGCAAAGTGCCTGATACATTCATAGGCCGCCACAATGATACTGACCAGTACGATCACCGGAATGATATACATAAATCCGGGGATCATATAGTTATAGAGCCTTAGTACCCATCCCACAAACTGTGCTCTGAAATCCTCTGCTGAAAGGCTCTGAATATATGGCTGTGAAAGCATATATTCCATTCCTCTTAAAAGGGAACTGACGGGAGCCCTTAAAAGCACCGTTGCATGGCTCAAGCCGAAAAACTTCGAGTCTTCCGTCTTAACAAGAAGATTGCAGCCTATAGCAAGCCAGATGACGGCATAGAGTGCAACCGTTATAAAAGCAGCTATCAGTCCATGCATGAAGAACTTCATAAACTTCCTGTAGTAGATGTTATCCTTAAGGCTGTCATGCAGCTGTCTGCTCTTATAGGCATTGACCAGCAGGTAAACAGCAATACCCACACAAACGGGGATCACCCAGTATACACTGCTGGGAACGGTATACAGTCCCATGACCAGAGCAAATGTCAGGCAGTGATAATACATAGGTTTTGTTTCCTCAACAGTGCAGATATAGCCTGCAATGTAGATTGAAAGCAAAAAGCATGTCGTTGCAAGAGTATATCCTCTTCCCTGAACACTGTACTCAACAACCACCTGCATAGCGGAGTACAAAAGAAGTCCTCCGTAAGCAAGTCCATGTGAGTAATACCTTCTGCAGATCCTGTAAACAAGGATCAGATTGGAAACCGCACAGATAAAAGACACTCCGCGAAGAGCAATAAACGGATTACCAAGGTAATACAAAAAGGCGGACAAAACAGAATATCCTACGTGGTTGTTGGGAAGCGGCCAGTGAATAGCCGAGTATATAACTCCCCTGCTTATAAATGTGTAGTAAGTGTAAAGCTCATCATACTGAGGTGTTATGGCAAACAGGCGCCACAGGTAATAAGTGGACATACCGATTATAAAAAGTGTCGTCGCCATGGCCTCAGGTTCATGAGGCAACAGGTTATATATTCTTTTTTCAGTTTTATAGGTTAACGATTCGTTCAACTAGAAGATCTCCCATTTGCTTACAGCCTACCTGAGTAAAGCCCTCTCCTGCTGATGCTGACATAAGATCAACAGTTCTGTAGCCGTCCTCCAAAACTTTTCTGACTGCATTTTCAATAGAATCAGCTTCCTTAGTAAGGTTAAATGAATATCTGAGCATCATCGCAGCTGAAAGAACTGTTGCGATGGGGTTGGCGATGTCCTTGCCGGCGATGTCAGGAGCACTGCCATGGCTGGGCTCATAAAGGCCAAAGCTTGTCTCATTGAGGGATGCACTTGGAAGCATTCCGATGGATCCTGTGATCATGCTGGCTTCATCCGAGAGAATATCTCCAAACATGTTCTCGGTGAGAACAACATCAAACTGGGAAGGATCTCTTACAAGCTGCATTGCGCAGTTATCAACAAGCATGTGCTCAAGTGTTACATCGGGGTAGTCAGCTGCAACTTCCTCCACAACCTTTCTCCAAAGTCTTGAGGAGTCAAGAACATTGGCCTTATCTACACTGATAACGCTCTTTCTTCTCTTTCTTGCGACTTCAAAAGCCTTGATGGCAATCCTTCTTATCTCACTCTCCTTATAAACAAGAGTATCTGTAGCCGTAAGCTCTCCGTCGACTTCCTTAGTAAATCTCTCGCCAAAATAAAGACCGCCTGTCAGCTCTCTCATAATGAGCATGTCAAATCCCTTCCTGGCAGCTTCTTCCTTAAGAGGACAAGCCTTCATGAGCTGTGGATAGAGATATGCAGGTCTTAAATTTGCAAAAAGATTCAGTGCCTTTCTGATACCAAGGAGCCCTGCTTCAGGTCTCTTTGAAGGTTCAAGTTTGTACCATGGTGATGTGGAGGTATTACCTCCGATAGAACCCATGAGAACCGCATCTGCGCTTTTTGCTGCATCAATTGTCTCCTGGGTAAGAGGAACGCCGTAAGCGTCGATAGAACATCCCCCCATCAAAACATCCTTGTACTCAATCTCATGGCCATATACATCTGCCACCTTATCAAGTACTTTTTTTGCCTGAGCAACTATCTCAGGACCTATTCCGTCTCCCGGAATACATGTGATGTTAAGTTTCATACTTCCTCCTCCTGAATATAGAAATTAAGCCCGATTGGGCGTTCCCAACCAGGCTTTAAAAGACACGAAAAATATTACTTCTTTTTCGAATCAGAAGTATCATTTGCTGAAACAACTGCATCTTCAGGCTTTTCAACCTCAACGATTGCTTCCTTGACCATAGGAATACGGCAGTTCTTGTTGTTACCGAATTCAACGATCACCATGTCGTCGTTGATGTCTATAACAGTACCGATGAAACCGCCTGTTGTCCTAACACTGTCCCCAATAGCCAGAGATGACAGGATCTGAGCTCTCTGCTTCTTTTCCTTGTTCTGCGGACGCATGAACAGGAAGTAGAAAACAGCGATTACCGCTGCATAAACCAGAACCATTGAGATGATACTCTGTGTATTAGCTGTTGCTTCACTTGTTAAAAGTAAACCCATAACTTCCTCCATACCTTAAAAAAATAATATACACCCATCAATAATACTAAAAAGAGTAGCCAAGTTCAAGCTTTTTAACCCTTTCTCCAGTTTTTAGCAATATTGTAAGTATCTTTTACCGAAACGCCGTCAAACTCCTGCATTCCTTCAAGTTTCTTTTTCTTGTACTCGGCAAATCTTCCGGCATCCAGTGCATCTCTTATCTCTTCCATCATGTGGTTGTAGAAATAGAGATTGTGGAGCACGCAGAGTCTCATTCCCAGCATCTCACCGGCTTTTAATAGATGTCTTATATATGCCTTTGAATATCTCCTGCATGCAGGACACTGGCAGCCTTCCTCAATAGGGGTGTCATCCATCTCATACCTTGCATTGAGAATATTGATGTGGCCTCTGTTGGTATAGAGATGTCCGTGACGCCCGTTCCTCGAAGGATATACGCAGTCAAAGAAATCAACACCTCTCTCAACAGCCTCCAGTATATTGGCCGGAGTCCCCACTCCCATGAGATATGTCGGTTTATCCTCCGGAAGGAATGGCACTACAGTCTCAAGTACATGATACATCTCCTCGTGGCTCTCACCTACAGCAAGGCCTCCTACTGCATAACCGTCGAGATCAAGCTCTCTTATCACCTTGGCATGTTCAATCCTTATGTCATCAAAGATAGCCCCCTGATTGATGCCAAAGAGCATCTGATGAGGATTGACAGTATACGGAAGGCTGTTCAGCCTGTCCATCTCAGCCTTGCATCTCTTCAGCCATCTGGTGGTCCTGTCCACAGACATCTGAACATATTCATGCTCTGCCTTGGCTGACGGGCACTCATCAAATGCCATTGCTATGGTTGACCCCAGATGAGACTGGATCCTCATACTCTCCTCAGGTCCCATAAACAGCTTATGACCGTCTATATGCGAATGAAAGTATACACCCTCTTCTTTTATTCTTCTTGTCTTTGCAAGAGAAAAGACCTGAAATCCGCCCGAATCTGTAAGAATAGGCTTATTGCAGCTCATAAACCTGTGCAAACCGCCCATTCGATAGATTAGGTCGTCCCCCGGTCTTAAATGCAAATGGTAAGTATTTGAAAGGACTACCTGAGTACCGATACCCTCAAGGTCCTCTGTAGAAACGCCGCCTTTTATTGCTGCAACCGTTGCAACATTCATAAATACAGGAGTCTGGATAACTCCATGAACAGTGGTAAACTCTGCTCTCTTGGCATTTCCTTCTTTTTTTAAGATCTTGTACATAAATTCCTCTTGGCCTTTTTAATCAACGTATAAATTCCAGAACTCTTCAAGGCAAAGGCCATTGTCCGTGATCACATTTGCAGCGTCGACACCGACGTATCTGAAATGCCATGGCTCATATTCAATACTGGTGATCTCCTCTTTACCTGAAGGGTATCTTAAGATAAATCCATATTTTGCACTGTTATCCGCAAGCCACTTGCCGGCGGCCGTATCTCCAAAGCCCTCATCCAGTGATGAATAGCCATCGGTGATGATATCAACCGCAAGGCCTATCTGATGCTCAGATGATCCGGGAACCGTAACCGCCTGTGATGCAAGATTATAAGCGTCCATGTAGGACATTCCACCGCCCATGTAACGGTCGACCTTATTTCCAAACAGCATCGTCTGCCTGTCAATATCTCTGTAAGGTGAGCAAACAATGAGATTCACTCCATCCGCTCTTGCAGCCTTGAGCATATCAAAAAGAGGAGCTATAACTCTCTCGTCACACTGCATGCTTCCGCTGATGGTTCCAAGTTCAAACTCATAATCATCAGGGATAGGATGCTGCTTGTTAACAAGAACCAGTTTCCAGTCGTCACTGTTGAAGGTAGTCTCTTCTTCACTCTGGGATAAAAGAGTATTGGGTTCCTGAACATCAGTCTCTACAGGTATCTCTGAATCAAGGATCTCAGAAACTGAAACCATTGAGTCAACCTCAGCCGCATCAGGATTGACCACTTCACTTGCTTCCTGAAGCACTTCGATATCCACATCCTGAGCCGTTACAAGCTCAGCATCGGACTCAGCAACCACCTCTTCAGAGAGCACTTCCTGTACATCCTCTGTTCTTTCAGTTACGCCTGTATCGGCAGCAAAGCTGATATTTAAAGACATGGCAGGATAAGAGAAGCTACTGCTCGAAATGAAGAAAAGAATGATGCACGCAAGGCACGTAAACCTCTTGGCATTTCTGTAGAAATAAAACAAAAAGTTATATACCGTAATGGCGATCATCGCATAGGCAAGTCCTAAAAAGGAAAACGCCTTATGCTTTCTATTAAATTTCTCAACGCGTGAAATCACCTTGTTTCTGAAGGTGAGTTTCATCTGCAGGTTACTGGCATTCATATCGGAAATCCCTCTCACTTCCGGATATTTATTGCAAAATACAGAAAACTACCATACAATTATATAACTAATTCACAAAAAATTCACTAATTTTGGCTTAAAAATTCCATTATACTCATTTTTAGGAAAAAAAATTTCATCTAAGGAGCGCTTATGTCAGGATCGATCATCGGTAAAAACATCAGAGTTTCAACCTGGGGTGAATCCCACGGAAAGGCTTTAGGCTGCGTTATTGACGGTTTTCCCTCAGGACTTGATCTAAATGAGGAGGACATTCAGAAGTTTCTTGACAGAAGAAAACCTGGAACTTCAAGTGCAACTACTCCTCGCAAGGAGGATGACCTGGTTGAGATCCTCTCCGGAGTATTTGAGGGAAAGACTACCGGAACTCCGATTTCTCTTTTGGTAAAAAACACTTCACAACGCTCGGCGGATTATAAGGAGATTGCCTCATACTACCGCCCGGGACATGCAGATTTTGGTTACGACCAGAAGTATGGTTTCAGAGACTATCGCGGCGGAGGCCGTTCCTCGGGAAGAGAGACAATAGGCCGCGTAGCTGCCGGAGCGATCTGCAGTAAGCTTCTTGAGATAATGGACATCAAAGTCTGCGCTTATACCAAGTCCATCGGTGATGTCGAAATTGATTATGAGAAATTTGATGAAAGCACAAGGCTCTCATCTCCCACCGCCATGCCTGATGCGGATGCAGATAAAAGAGCTATGGCACTCATAGAGAAAGCCCGCGAGGAAAAAGATTCCCTCGGCGGAGTTGTTGAATGCAGGATAAGTGGTGTCCCTGCCGGTATCGGCGAGCCTGTATTTGATAAGCTCGATGCTCTGCTTTCTCAGGCTATCATGAGCATCGGCGCAGTAAAAGCAGTTGAGATCGGTGATGGCGTAAATGCCTCAAGGATAAGAGGCTCAGAGAATAACGATGCCTTTGAAAACAACGGATCTCATATCACCAAGAAGACCAATCACAGCGGCGGAATCCTCGGTGGAATCTCCGATGGCAGCGAGATTATTGTAAGAGCTTATTTCAAGCCCACACCCAGCATTGCATCCACTCAGGAAACCATAAACCGCGATGGTGAAAACATAACAGTAAACATAAAGGGACGTCACGATCCCGTAGTTGTTCCAAGAGCTGTAGTAGTTGTTGAAAGCATGTGTGCACTGACAGTCCTTGATCTTATGATCTCGAACATAACATCTACGGTCGATCCCATCATCAGTTTTTACAAGAACAGATAAACCAAAAAGAGCCGATACCACGTAGGGTTTCGGCTCCTTTAAATTCAACATTATTTTATTTATTACCAAGCTTATGAAATACTATGCAGTTTGGCCTTGAAACCGAAAGTTCAGGTCCGTTCATAACCATGGTACCCTTGTCCATATCTACTGTAAAGAATGTAAGAGTGTCCGACTCATGATTTAGAGATACCAGGTGCTTGTTGTCCGGGAAAAGAGCTGCATCCTTAGGATACTCACCGGCAACAGGAAGCTGTATCTTCTTGGTTAAAAGACCAGTCTCCTTATCCACCTTATATACGATAGCATTGTTCTCTCCTGCAGTAGAACTTACAAGATAGTTGTAGTCCTCTGAGAAAGAAAGCGCGCTGCAGGCAACACCGATGGAATCTGACTCATCAGAGTTTGTTACCTCCTGGATCTTATTAAACTCAGGCATTCCGTTCTCTTCATGGTATTCATACACATCGATTGCACACTTCTGCTCAAGGCATACGTAGAGGAACTTGCCATCCTTTGAGAACTGCATGTGCCTTGGTGATGACTCCTGATCGCAGTGAATCACATCAACCTCTTTGATCTTGCCTGTATCGTGGTTCAGAGAGTATATATTTACTCTGTCCATACCAAGGTCAGCTGCCAGAAGATACTTGTTGTCCTTAGAAACCTTAATGCACTGAACATGAGGAACATGGTTGCGTCCTGCTGCAGTTCCAAGGCCCTTATGGTATCTCTCGTCAGTGATCTCTCCGATACTTCCATCCTTGTTGAGCCTCAGGATCGTCACCTTACCATCGTGATAACCTGCTGTAACGAGGAAATTGTCGTTCTGGTCCTCGTTCAGATAACATCCACGCATTCCGTTGATAGATGCTTCATTTATAAATTCAAGACTACCATCCTCAAGGATATGGTAAGCCTCAACACCGTCGTCTGTAATTGAATAGAGTGTGTTTCCGGAGTGAGATATTCCGATATATGAAGAGTTGGTGATCTCAACCTTCTGCTTCTCGGTCATCCTTCCGTTTTTAAGATCTACATCATAAATTCTGATTCCGTATTTAGTGCCAAGACCTGATGTATAGCTTGACACATAGGCTACATACTTATCTTTCGCTGCCACCTTGCTGCCTCCTGAAAAAAGCATAATTTAAAAAGCTCTATTTATCACATTCTATCACAACTACCCGAAATAAAAAAGGTCGCTCATCAAAGAGCGACCCTATTTTATCAGATTTTTAAGGCCAGTTTACATACTTGCCGTCGATGCAGATTCCTGCAAATCCGTTTGCGATCATAACTGCCTTGTCGGACTCGGATATTACAGGTGTTGCATATTTAATACCGGTAGCCAGGTTGAAATAGTTAGCACCGTTAGATACTACGCCGATCTGTCCGTAATTTGCCATTTTCCCCTCGCCTCTTGAAAGTGAGAAGGATGCCATAGGAACACCTGAGGCATTGTAGAGCATTGATGTCTTACCTGTCTGAACAAGGCTTCCTGCCTTACCCTTTGCAAGAGTAACAGCAAGTGTGTTGTTTACAGGCTTGATGTTCTGAACGTAGATCTCAACGCAGTCATGAGCATCTCTTGATCCAAGTCTGTCATCATTTGCATAGAAGTGGAAAAATACATTTTTACCCTGTTCATCATCACCTATGTGGAATGTCACATTCTGAGACCCTGATGAGAATGAGCACTCAAGATATGTTGCATCACTTGTTGCACCCTCTACATAATATGTGTAATCGTAATCACTTCTCATCCACATGGTCTTTGATGATCCGGCATCAATTGACATCGTTGTCTCGCCAAAATCAAGCCAGAACTGCTCACTTGCAGCATAAGCCTTACCGGCCGGGATCATCGCGATCAGTGCGATACCAAGAACTGCTGCTGTCAAATACCTTAAGATTTTATTCATAAGAATTACCTCCGCTTATACTTTTCATAAATATCACCCTATTGCAGGTAATTACATTATAGACACAAATTATCGATATTGCACATAAATTATTTCTAAACAGCATTAATAATTCGTTATAGATATGTTACATTAAGATTCTTTGGATCAGCACATACTCTTGCCTCAGCTCCCATTACCACGGGAAGCATGGGATCGATATGTCCTATTTCCGCATCCATGATAATGTCTTTTCCCAGAGGTGCGAGAATATCAGTCACGGCATTGTACTGATCAACGCCCATCATATTCTGTCTCCAGGAGGTGCGAGGTCTTCCTATGATAAACCCGGCTGCGCTGTCCAGCCATCCAGCCTCTCTAAGGTTCCAGAGGCTCCTTCTTATAGACATGGGAGTAAGGTCACAGGCTTCAAAAGCCCAGATTATTTCGCCGTTTTCTTTTATAAAATCCTTCATGCGGTCAAATCTTGTTCCGCAGATATTTACAAGAATATCAAGGCATCCCCCAAGGAGCATCCCCTTCATCTCCACAGGGTCATCTTTCCTTCGTAGTACTCCGTCTGCACTCTTGTATATCACCAGTTCCCTGTCTGCATTAACAGCGTAGGGCGCACG
>JAFSTR010000123.1 GCA_017445665.1 Butyrivibrio sp.
AACAACCAGTGCGGTAACAGATATACATCCCAAGATTGCGGACATTACGCCTTTCTCGGGATGTCTGTTATCGGTAAACATATAACGGTCTCTGACCGGTTCGAATTTTTTTATGCGAAGTTTGAACTTTTTCATATCAGATTATTATTTTCTTTCTGGAACCAAGGAGCTTAGCCCCACTGATGATAAGAAGAACACCTGTGGAAACTCCCACAATTATAGAGATAATTCCAAAGGCAATGTTAAGTGCCCCTGATCCACCCAAAACCTTGTATACATGCTCGTCCATAAATGACCTCCTATATTATTTAGCGCCATATTCAGCGTAGTATTCATCAATAGATTTCTTGATCTCTTTTGTCAGAAGAACTTCACCATCAATCGGTCTGTTGTAGAGATATTCAACAACATCGGACATGTTGACAATAGCATGAGTGCCAAAGCCGTATCTCTCCTTGATCTCATCGAGAGCACTCATGTCTGAGTCCTGACCCTTCTCCTGTCTGTTGAGTGAAACCATAAGACCTACGATATCACACTCTGCCTGAGCCTGAATGATCGGAACAGTCTCCTCGATGGATTTACCGGATGTTGTAACATCCTCGATGATAAGAACCCTGTCTCCGTCACGAAGCTTGGATCCCAAAAGGATTCCCTTATCTCCGTGGTCCTTGATCTCTTTTCTGTTAGAACAGTATCTGATCTCTCTGCCGTATAGCTCGCTGATCGCAACACTTGTTGCTACAGCAAGAGGGATTCCCTTGTAAGCAGGTCCGAACAATACATCAAACTCAAGTCCATAGGTATCATGGATAGCTCTTGCATAATACTCACCCAGTTTGCGAAGCTGAGCTCCTGTAACATATGCTCCTGCATTCATAAAAAACGGAGACTTGCGTCCGCTCTTAAGTGTGAACTCCCCAAACTTAAGAACATTACTGTCTACCATGAATTCGATAAATTCTTCCTTGTACCTCTCCATAACTATACTCTCCTTTGTAGTGCGTCTTCAATGTCTTTTTTCATATCAAGAGCCGCTGCTCTTGCAGCATCGCCGACCTTTCCGTCAGCAAACTCTTTGTAAGCATCACTCTTCCAGGCAGCGATTATTCCTCTTGAGGAATTCACAATAGCTCCGAGACCGTCTTTATTGAAGAAATGGACAAGGTCTTTTCCCTTGCCGCCCTGAGCACCATAGCCCGGAACAAGAATGTAGGCGTGAGGCATTATCTCTCTTAAGATCCTGCCCATCTCGGGATAGGTAGCTCCAACTACCGCGCCAACATTGCTGTAAGCACCGTCCATGGAATCAAGTCCCCACTTCTCTACCTGCTCGCCGACTATTTCATACAGTGGCTTTCCGTCAATAAGTCTGTCCTGGAATTCTCCGCTGGATGGGTTTGAAGTCTTGACCAGCACAAAGATTCCCTTGTCAGAGCTGTTGCATACATCTATAAAAGGCTTAACGCCGTCTGTTCCAAGATATGGGTTAACTGTGGCGAAATCAGCATCAAAGCCACGGAATGTAGAATCCCCGATTTTTACTCCTCCCAGATGTGCCTGTGCGTATGAGAGAGATGTTGAACCGATGTCTCCCCTCTTTACGTCCGCGATCACCACAAGACCCTTTTCCCTGCAGTAATCTACTGTCTTCTTATAAGTTATAAGCCCAGGTATTCCCAGTTCCTCGTACATTGCTATCTGGGGTTTGACTGCCGGAACTATATCATAGATACTGTCTACGATCTCCTTATTATACTGCCAGAAGGCTTCTGCTGCCCCTTCAAGATTTTTTCCTTTTTCTTCGAAGCATTTGTCTTTAATTCTGTCCGGAATAAAATCCAGTTTGGGGTCAAGCCCCACCACGATTGGTGCGTTTGTCTTTTGAATCTTGTCAATAAGCTTGGAGACCATGAAAATTTACCTTTTCCCTTATTTTGATTTTTTCCTGTTTTCCAGGACTGTAAAGAAATCATCAATTGAGCCAATGAGTTTTTCCTTTGGCATTGATTTTAAAAGATATTTGGCAGGCTTTAAGCTGATGACCTTCATTACACTTTCCTTGTCATCCTTGGCTGTGAGGAAAATAACAGGAATATCCTTGATGCTCTGGGTCTCCCTGATCTCTTTAAGAACCTCGGGACCGTTCATGACCGGCATCTCATAATCCAGGAGAATGAGATCCACAGGGGTCTGTGCAAGGAAGGAAAGTGCGATCTTGCCGGAGCTCGCCATATAAACATGATATTTGACGGAGAGCCATGTCTTCATCATTCTGAGCATGGCACCGTCATCATCGATAATGAGCACTTTTTTCTTAAGGCTCTCATCCACAGCACTGTAGTCAAAAACTGTGTTGAGTTCCTGTACAAGCAGCTTAACGTCAAGAGGTCTTAAATATGTCTCCTGGATCTTCTCTTTACCGATCACAGATACGGCCAAATCCAGCTCCTCCTTATTGCCAATAAGGTACAACATAAAACGCTCTGCATCAATAGCTTCACTTAAATATTTGAGCAGACCGTAATGATCTTCCGTAAAATCCCCAAGATAAAGGACATATATCCTGGGCTTGTCAGGCATCTGCTTAACAGCCACTTCACTCGGATCGACTGTCTCTACCTGAAAGTCTTCCTTCAGAAGGCCTATCATTATGGCATTGATCATAAAGCTCTTTTGTATTCCGATAAGCAGTACTCTTTTGTTATCCATATATGGGTACCTTTCATTTATATTTACTCTACAATATATTTAAAAGTCCATCTCTGTCAACTGCTGCCAAAAGCCTCTTAACTTCGTGGAATTTGTTCCTGTGCTCCTCCGGAATAGAGTAACCGTCAAGCATTTCCATAATATCATCAGCACTGTCAAAATACGATGCAGAAACAAATTCTTTTATGGAAGCAAATGCTTCTTCAAGCTGACCGGCGTCTATCTCGGGTTTATCTTCATTCTCCCCTTCAAATAAAGGCTCCAGCCTTCTGTTATAGCTTCTGTACAGTGCAAGAAGCTCAGGAGTAAGAAGCTTTATCTCATCTACATCGCCGTTATTTCCACAGCTCTCAAGATATTCTGCCTTATCCGAAAGATCAAGCGCTCCAACCGCCCTGGCTGAGCTCTTAAGGCCATGTACATAGATGGTGTAATTCTTGATGTCGTTCTCTGACTCATAGCGCTCGATGGCTCCTGACCTCTCATCGATGGAAAGCCAGAAATCTTTCATTACATCCCTTGCAAGTACTGCAGATCCGCATCTTTCAATGGCTGCATTTATATCTACACCTGTCAGCTTGAGCAGATCCTGGAATGCATTCTTTTCCTCGTCATCCATTTCCGCTCCATCAGAGCCCACCTCACCTGCAACAGATTTTGTGACCATATCCTCAGGCAGATACATAAGGATCATCTCCTCAAGCTTGGAAGGATCCACCGGCTTGGACATATAGTTGGCAAAGCCCTCGCCGAGATACATCTCGCGGGATCCGGAAATCGCATTGGCCGTCAGCGCAACCACCGGCGTATCAATGCTCATATTATCAGACATCTCCTTCATGGCATGGAAGGTCTGTACTCCATCCATCTCAGGCATTCTATGGTCCAAAAAGATAATATCATACTTATTCTTTTTTACCATATCAATAGCTTCCATTCCGCTGGCAGCTGTATCTACCTGCATCCTGGTCTGCTTCAGAAGTCCCTTTATAACCGTAAGATTTGTTCTTGTGTCGTCAACCACAAGAATTTTGGCGTTTTCAGCATGGAAGCTCTCATGATATCCGCCGGATGCCCTGCTCACTTCACCTGCTCTTTGTGCGAAATCGCCGACGGGTTCCCAGTCCACTACGCGCTGTTTTATGGCAAAAGAGAATTCGCTTCCCTTACCGTATTCACTGGATACATTCAGCTTGGAATCCATCATTTCAAGAAGACTGACAACAATGTTTATACCAAGTCCGGATCCTTCTATTGTACGGTTCTTCCTGGCATCTATCCTCTCAAAGGCAGACATGAGCTTATCCATATCTTCCTGCCTGATGCCTATTCCGGTATCCGTAACCTTTACCTTAACAAGAATATCCTCTACATCATCAAATTCAGGATTCTCAGGTTCAACCTCTTCGTAGTCCACATCGATAACAACAGAACCTGCTTCCGTATATTTTACAGCATTTGTGACAATGTTGAGTATGCACTGCTTGATCCTTATCTCATCTCCAAAAAGGATATGAGGGATATTCTCATTAACATTCATAGTCAGCTCAAGGTTCTTTTCCCTGGCCCTTATATCTGACATATTGTAGAGATCGTTAAGTACAGAGCCAAGCTCATATTCCACAGGGATGATCTCCATCTTGCCGGCCTCAATCTTGGAGAAATCAAGGATATCGTTTATGAGCGCCAAAAGAGTCTTGCCCGACCCTTGGATATCCCTGGCGTAATTAAGGATGTTTTCATCCGTGGATTCCCTAAGGATCATCTCATCAAAGCCAAGTACAGCATTGATAGGTGTTCTGATCTCATGGGAAACACTTGACAAGAACCTGGATTTGGCTTCATTTGCCGATTTTTCGATCTCAAGCTGATCTTCAATGTTCTGTCTGCTCCTCACAAGATCAATA
>JAFSTR010000124.1 GCA_017445665.1 Butyrivibrio sp.
GGCACCTAGGCGAGGATGAGGGGCTAGAGCTTTTACAGATCTACGAGAGTTACAACAAAGAACTCAAGGCCCGGAGCCTTATGGACTACGACGATCAGATGATCTATGCCTACAGGATGCTCAAGGGGTCAAAAGACCTTTTGGAGTTCTACAGGGATAAGTACAGATATATCTGCGTCGACGAAGCCCAGGATACCTCGAAAGTGCAGCACATGATCATAGCTCTTTTGTCCGGAGAGAAGGGAAATCTCTTTATGGTCGGAGACGAGGACCAGAGCATATATGGATTCAGGGCGGCTTATCCGGAAGCTCTTTTGCACTTTGAAAAAGAACACCCCGGGGCAAAAGTGCTTGTGATGAACAGAAACTACAGGTCATGTGCCGGGATAGTCGGGGTTGCTGATACCTTTATCCAGAAGAATTTCAGCCGCCATGAAAAACACATGAAGGCTACCAGGGATGCGCAGTCGGATGTCAGTTTTATCACTCTTGGCAGCAGAGAAGCCCAGTACAGGTATCTTCTTGAGATGGCAAAAGACATTACGGAACAGACTGCGGTTTTGTATCGTGATAATGAGAGCGTCCTTCCGCTGGTGGATCTGTGCCTTAGAGAGAACGTGCCGTACAGGATAAAGAGCGCGGACATGGCTTTCTTTACTCATCGTGTGGTAGTTGATGTTGTGAACATGCTCAGGTTCTGCCTTAGCCCGTATGATCCGGAACTTTTCATGAAGATTTACTTCAAGTTCCAGACGTTCCTTAGAAAGCCTGATGCAGAGAATATGTGCCGCATTGCCGATGAGAGGCATATAGGCATTTTAGATGCCGCTGAGTACGCAGATCTTGGCAAAAGAGTCCTCGGCAACGTAAGGGCGCTCAGGACACATTTCAGGAACATGGCAGGAGAGTCAGCCTACAAGGCAATAAGCAGACTTGATAAGTACATGGGGTACGGCGAATATCTCAGCGACAACAACATGGATACGGGAAAGCTCTTTATCCTGGAGTGCCTTGCAAAAAACGAGCCGACAATTGAAGGCTTTCTTGACAGACTGGATGTACTCAGGCAGACTCTTACAGAGGAGAGGCCAAATTACAGGAGCAAACTTATCCTGTCTACGATCCATTCCAGCAAAGGTCTTGAATATGACACCGTCTACCTGATGGATGTCATTAACGGCGTGCTTCCGGGCAAGGTAATAAACTTCAAGAAGGCAACTCCCAAGGAGAAGCAGGACTATGAGGAGGAGAGAAGGATCTTTTACGTCGGTATGACCAGGGCAAAAGACAATCTGCATATCCTGAAGTATTCCGACTCGCCATCTATATTTGTCTCTGAGATCAATAAGACAAAAGAAAAGCCTGAGAGCGAGAAAAAGAAAACGAAGAAGAAAGCTTCAAATGTCCTGTTGAAGCCGACGCCTCTTCTTAAGAAAAAGAAGGCAGTTTCGGATGAGAGGGATGTGCCTGAGCATCTCATAATAGGTGAGAGGATAAGCCAGGTAAGATACGGCGAGGGCACTATCATAGATGTCAGGTGGGATGACGATGATATACCCACAAAATTTACAGTACAGTTTGACTCGGGAACGGAGAGGATATTCATGTATCCCTTCGCGTTTACTACGGGGATGAAGGTGATAAGGTAAGATGAAAAAAGGTAGTAATGTTTTTATAGGTATTTTGATAACAGTATTCATGGCTGCTGTAATAACGGGATCCATGGTCCTGGGATACAGGTTCCTCAGGGCTATCAATCCGGCAGCTGCAGAAAGAATTGACGATGTGGCGAGGGATGCCAGGGATAAGACAGAGGAGACGCTGGGAATAAATCTGACTCCGCCCGACCCGGAAGTAGTGCCTGAGGTAGTGCCTGAAAATGTTCCGGAAGAGGAGGTTTACCCGGAAATCGTTAAAGAGCCGGAGAAAAAGCACTATGCCGGGAGCAGGCTCTATGAGAGTGATGAGTATATTTATAATGATGCCGGAGAGGTATTGACGAATTTCCATCTCGATTATGGCCTGGGAATTGATGTCTTATTTGACAGAGACAGAAAGTACGGAGTTATTTTAAGTAACAATAATTGCTTTTTGATAGAAGCTGATCTTTCATATAAGCAGATAGCAAGTAATGTCTCATATGCCGGAATCAACTTTGATGGAACAACGATTTATTACAGTTCTTCATCAGCGGGCTTGTGGCTGCATGATATTGAGACCGGAGAAGAGACTCTGATTTCTGATGCATGTTACAAGGCATGTCTTTCTCCTGACGGAAAGACAATCATCTATAATGACTACGCGGAGAAAAACAGAAAAGTTGTAATTATAGGTGGTATCGGAAAAGAAGGAACTGTCATAGATGTCGGAAAAAACGGATTGATCACACCGGTGGCAGTTTCTGACGATGGTAATACAGCATACTATGAAATCTATTCGGGCAATGATAACGGTCTGTACTGCTACAGTAA
>JAFSTR010000125.1 GCA_017445665.1 Butyrivibrio sp.
ATCTCCTCGATCTGAGCCTTGGTTATGTTCTCACAGGCCCATCTTGCGCAGAGTCCCTCAAGCTTGGACCTTATCATATAGATGTCCTGGATGTCTTTTACCTTAATGCCTGTAACATAAGCTCCCCTGTTCGGGATGATGGTGATGAGTCCCTCAAGTTCAAGCTGTCTGAAAGCTTCCCTGACAGGTGTTCTTGACACGCCAAGCTCCTGACCGATAGCAACTTCCTTAAGCTCCTCATGGTCCTTGTATTTACCATTTAATATATCTTCCCTGATCCTGTGAAAAACACGGCCTCTGAGCGAGTACTTATCCGTGACTTCCTGCTTTAAATCGTTGTTTTCCATTCCATGTCGTGGTCACGCCTTCGTGATCACTTCTCCTTCCTTAACAGTAATTCCAAGCTCGGCTCCGACCTCTTCAATCTTTTTGACGAGTTCACCGTCAGTCATTACGGTTACACGGCCATTAGCGTACTCGTTGTCTACCCACTTCTTGACCTCCAGTACAAGAGGTGACTGCTTATCCAGAGCATGTTCGTCCCTGAGCTTGTAATGAACGTTGATCCAGTGGGCGATACCGGCAAGACCTGATGTGTTGGAAACCGCACTTACAGGTGGTCTTCTAAGGAATTTCTCGGTATCAAAGATGTTATAGATCTCCTCATTCTTAAGAAGTCCGTCAGCATGTATTCCTGCCCTTGTAACGTTAAAGTTCTTGCCCACAAAAGGAGTGTTGGCAGGAACAGTAAATCCGATCTCTTTCTCGTAATACTCAGCCAGATCTGTAATGACCTGAGTATTCATACCGTTCAGGTGACCCTTGAGCTGTGCATACTCAAATACCATAGCCTCAAGAGGTGTGTTACCTGTTCTCTCGCCAATACCAAACAGTGAAGTATTGACAGAACAGCAGCCATATAGCCAGGCTGTGGTTGAATTGGTGACTGCCTTATAAAAGTCATTGTGTCCGTGCCACTCGATGAGCTCACTTGGCACACTGGCGTTGGTGTTGATGGCATAGATGATACCCTGTACACTTCTCGGGATAACGGCACCTGCGTAGTTTACGCCGTAGCCCATGGTATCACAGGCTCTTACCTTGATTGGTATCTTGTACTCATCCTTGAGTTTCATAAGTTCAATACAGAATGGCACAACAAAGCCGTAGATATCAGCTCTTGTGATATCCTCAAGATGGCATCTGGGGCTTATACCCTCTTCCAGACAACTCTTTACAATACTGAGGTAATGATCAAGTGCCTGTCTTCTCGTCATTTTAAGTTTGAGGAATATATGATAGTCAGAGCAGCTTACCAGGATTCCGGTCTCCTTCATGCCAATCTCCTTGACCAGCTTGAAGTCTTCCTGGCTTGCGCGGATCCAGCTTGTGACCTCCGGGAACTCATATCCCCTCTCCATGCACTTAACAGCTGCATCTCTGTCGCTCTTACTATATAAAAAGAACTCGCTCTGCCTTATCATTCCGTTAGGGCCGCCCAGTTCATGAAAATAGTCAAATATTCTTACAATCTGCTCAGTGGTATATGGGGCTCTTGACTGCTGTCCATCGCGGAAAGTAGTATCCGTTATCCATATGTCCTTGGGCATATTATGGGGAACAATTCTGTCATTGAAAGGAATCTTGGGGACTTCCTCATAAGGGAACATATTTCTGAATACGTTTGGCTTTGCTACATCGTCAAGAATATACATGTGCTCCTCGATCTGAAGCAGATTATTCTTGTCGTTCATAGTTACCGGCCGATTTTGGAAAGCATTCTGATCGCTCATAACAAAACCTCTTTCATAAAATGTACTTTGCGTATAATTGTATACAATCATACCATCCATGTCAAGATTTCGTACATTCAAAAGAGAAAGCGGCTTCCACTACGGAAACCGCTCCAAATCTTATGTTTTTCAGAATGAGGTCTTTCTGTTGAAATACTTTTTGAGGTCCTCAATGGGCCCCGGCTTAGCGTAATGATAGCCCTGGATATAATCGAATCCCCTCTTAACGGAATATTGATTCTGAGACTCATCTTCTACACCTTCAACCAATGTGATGAAACCGTTCTTCTTGAGAACTTCTATCATATAGGTGAGAATATCATCCATTCTGTCATCATCTAAAGATTTATAAAGGATCGTTTTATCAAATTTGATGGTCTTGACCGGACAGTTCATTATTCTCTCAAGGGATGAATAACCTGTGCCGAAATCATCCAGATAGAGCTGAATACCTGCCTGATTAAGAATGACCATATTTCTGTTTGCCTGTTCATAATTCTCAAACATGGCCGTTTCCGTGATCTCCATCCTGATCTTGGAGACGTCAAAGTCATATCTTTCAATGATGTCCAGGTAATCCTGATACATTGTCTTATGCGAGAGCTCTTTTGACGAAACATTTATGGAGATAGCATCGAAATCGTAATATTCTTCCAGACTCTCGACAGCTCTGCATACTTTGTTGAGTATTATGCAGGTAAGAGCATGTACGCATCCGCCGCTTTCAGCGATAGGAATGAACATATCAGGGGAATACAGCTTGTCCCCTACTTTGAGTCTCATAAGAGCCTCAGCCACCCTGAAGGCGCCATCTTCCACGCTGTAGATCGGCTGGGCGTATACCTGTACTCTCTCATCGTCGAGATCGAGTCTGTTTCTTATATCCTTAAGTGCGACAGTTATATTGTATACGTCGCCAAAGCTGCTCATATCCTCAGGTTTTAATACATAGTAATAACTGCTGTTCTGGTCCTTGAATCTCTTTGTAATGAACTCATTCAGTTCCCTTATCTTAGTCGGACTGTCAAGCTCCGGAGTTACCTCTTCAACCACGATCAAATAGTTGAAAGGCACTTTAAGCTCTGCCTTTACGCCGTCGTAAACAGCCCTTATCTGATCTGCATACTTGAGAGCTTCTTTTTTGTCACTGCAATTTATGATATTTACAAATTTCTCGCTGTCGAGCCTGTACATTGTTATCTTGTTGCTGATGCCTTCGATGGATCTGCAGGCGTTTAATCCTATGTACATGATTTCATCATCATTCTCATGGATGAAATTGTCGGCGGTTGGCATTCTGAATTCCGCATACATAAGGAAAAACTTCTTTCTTCCCACATGTTTTTTAAGGAACTCATCCAGCGCATTAAGGCTCTGACATCCGCTCTGTTCGTCGTATGGAATGTTATGGAACAGAAGAAACGCCAGTGTAAATACAGGAACATAAGTTATTCCGCTAAACACAGTGTAATTTCTGTTGATACAAAAGATCTGTGCAAGAAGAATAAAAATATCGGCAGGCACGATAATACAAACAGTGTGCCAGATCACCCTTGAAATATGCGGCCTGTTTGTTACCGAAGCGTAAAAACAGATAACACAGGTAACAATTCCCGCTACACAATAGAACCTTGTAAAATGAGTTATGTCAATGCCGTTTAGTGTAAGCTCATATAGTCCGCTGGCTGCAATGTCAACCACAAGAGCAATGATATATACTGTGGATAGTGCGGTATACATCAGCAAGAATTCTTTTCTCTGCCTGCGTCTTAGCGTTGACATCATGTTTACATAGGAAAAGATATAGTAAAGAACCCCATTGTAAGCCATGATAAAAAGAATGAGCAGTGCCATAAAAATCCTTGGATCAAATGAATCTCCCGGATTACTGGCCATGTGCAGTATCACTATCTGTAATATGATAGAGAATATCGCCCATATATTTCCTACAAAGATGTACCTGTAGACATAAGTCTTTCTGGGCTTGGTGTAGAGCATGACAAACAAAAGCAAACCTGCCAGAAGCAGGCTGGAATATTCACCTATGGAATTGTAAACAATCATAGAATTCATGTAATAATATTATCATAAAATCGTATACTCTTTCATTAAACTATTATTAATTCTGTATATAAAAGACTCCTCCGGAATCCGGAGGAGCCTTGTGTTTTAAACCGTTATTAAACTGATCATTCCTCAGAGTTTGCAGCTGCAACCTTGTCTGCTCTTGCCTCAACTTCCTTGGCCTGAACATCTGAAGGAGCCTGCTCATATCTTGCAAACTCATACTCGAAATCGCCTGCACCACCAGTCATTGAACGGAGCTGTGTGCAGTATCCGTAAAGTTCCATCATAGGAACCTCGGCCTCGATAACCTGCTTACCTGTAAGAGAAGGATTCATTCCGAGAACTCTTCCTCTTCTCTTGTTGAGGTCACCCATTACGTCACCGGTAAAGCTGTCCGGTACTGTAACCTTAAGAGAAACGATAGGCTCAAGAAGAACAGGTGATGCTTCCATGAAGCCCTTCTTGAAGGCACCTGATGCAGCAACCTTGAATGCCATTTCGGAAGAATCTACAGGGTGATATGATCCGTCGTAGAGAACGGCCTTAACACCTACTACAGGATAAGCTGCAAGAGGTCCTCTTAAAACTGACTCTGCAAGTCCCTTCTCAACTGCAGGGAAGTAGTTCTTAGGAACTGCTCCGCCGACAACTTCCTGCTCGAATACATATGGTGTAAGCGGATCGCCTGATGGCTCAAAGCGCATCTTAACGTGTCCGTACTGTCCGTGTCCACCGGTCTGCTTCTTGTACTTGTATTCAACGTCAGAGTTCTTGCGGATAGTCTCTCTGAAGGCTACCTTCGGCTTAGTGAGGTCGATGTTAACCTTGTATACATTAGCCAGCTTGGACTGAACAACCTCAAGGTGCATATCTCCCATACCATAGAGGAGTGTCTGACGGTTCTCAGCGTCGTTGACAACCTTAAGTGTCTGATCCTCAGCAGCAAGCTTAGCCAGTGACTGTGCGATCTTGTCGATATCAGCTTTGTTCTGAGCATGGTATCTCATGTATGTGTAAGGCTGTGAAATATCCATCTTAGCGTACTGAACAGGGTTAGCCTTGGTAGAAAGAGTATCGCCTGTTGCAATATCAAGCTTCTGAAGAGCACCGAGATCACCTGCGTGCAGCTCTGAAACCTCAATTGCCTTGTTGCCCTGAAGCACATAGAGCTTACCGAGCTTAACATCCATGTCCTTACCTGCAATGAACATCTGATCATCGGGCTTAAGGACACCTGAACGAACCTTGATAAGTGAGTACTTACCGATGAAAGGATCGATCATGGTCTTGAATACGAAGGCTGTCTTAGGCTTACTGAAGTCGAAGTCAGCTTCGAAGATCTCATTAGTATTGGTATTGATGCCGGCCATCTTGCGGTTCTCAGGGCTTGGCATGTACTTAACGATATCATCAAGGACTGTATAAATACCCTGACAGAGTGTTGAAGATCCCATCTCGATAGGAACGATGGATCCGTCACAAACGTTACTTCTTGCTGCTGCTCTGATCTCAGCCTCAGAGAATGTATCTCCGTTAAAGTATCTGTCCATGAACTCCTCAGAGGTCTCAGCAACTGTCTCGATAAGAGTATCTCTAAAGAGCTTTAAGTTGGGTTCGTTATACTCGGGAACGGGGCACTCAACAACCTCTTTTCCTTCCCATCTGAATCCCTTCTCCTGTATTACGTTAACATATCCGACAAATTTCTCGTTCTCACGGATAGGAAGATTGAAAGGAGCCATCTTCTTGCCGTACTTGTCAGTGAGGTCCTGTACAACCTGTCTGTAAGAAACATCATCGATATCCATATCTGCTACAAAGAACATACGTGGAAGTTTGTACTTCTCACAAAGTTCCCATGCTCTCTCTGTTCCAACTTCGATTCCGGCCTTACCTGATACAACGATGATAGCACCATCTGCTACGCTGATGGCCTCTTCTACTTCACCAACAAAATCGAAGAATCCGGGAGTATCCAGCAGATTGATCTTGTGTCCTTCCCACTCCAGAGGAATGGTTGTTGTGCTGATAGAAAAGTGTCTCTTCTGCTCTTCCTTATCGAAGTCGCTTAAGGTGTTTCCGTCCTCAACCTTTCCCATACGGGAAGTGATTCCTGCAAGATAAGCCATTGCTTCTGCAAGTGTGGTCTTACCTGCACCGCCATGCCCCAACAGCACCACGTTACGAATCTTGTCAGTAGTGTAAACGTTCATATCTAATCCTCCAGTCTGGATATTTTGGGTAAAATGTATGAGATATGATACAGGTCCCCAAGAAAAT
>JAFSTR010000126.1 GCA_017445665.1 Butyrivibrio sp.
AAAGTGTAACGTCCCCATTGACACAGAATAAAATGATTGTGTACAAGGTAAATTGATGTTAGGATAATGGGTGTGATTTCGGGAAACCGGGATCACATCCATATTCAATTGGAGGAAGAATAGATGACAGATTATAAACTGCTTGCATCACAGATCAAGTCGCTGGCAGAGGATGAGCCCCATTTCATTCCCGTAATGTCCAATGCATCAGCGCTTTTATATGAGAACATGGAAGATCTTAACTGGGCCGGATTTTATATCATGAACAAGGGATCTCTCATGCTTGGACCATTCCAGGGAAAGGTTGCCTGCATCAGGATAGAGCTTGGCAAGGGCGTATGCGGAACAGCAGCTCAGAGTGATGAGACTTTGCTGGTAAAAGACGTTCATCAGTTCCCGGGGCATATTGCCTGTGACAGTGCATCCAATTCCGAGATTGTTGTGCCTATTCACAAGGGCGCAGAGGTGGTTGCAGTGCTTGATATCGACAGCCCCAGCTTAAACCGCTTTGACGAGTCTGATCAAGCAGGTCTTGAACAGTTTGTTAAGGCCCTGGAAGAGAGCATCGATTTTTCAGAATTATGTAAATAAGAGGAGATTACCATGGCACAGACCATTTCTTTTTCAAGCGATTACACCAGAAATGCCCATCCACAGATACTCAAAAGGCTACTTGATATGGGCATGGAACAGAACGTAGGTTATGGCACGGATGATATTTGCAAAAGTGCTGCAGATAAGATAAAAGCAGCATGTGGCTGTCCCGATGCAGAGGTCTTTTTCCTTGTTGGAGGGACCCAGACCAATCAGACAGTCATAGATATGCTTCTTAAGCCCTATGAGGGCGTTGTGGCTGCTCAGACCGGTCATATTGCAGCCCATGAGGCGGGAGCGATAGAGTTTTCCGGCCACAAGGTATTAACGGTTCCTGCGATGGGGGAAGAGACCGATACAGACAGATTCGGTTCAAATGTAGGTAAGATGTCTGCAAAAGACTTAAGGACTTACGTTGAAGGCTTTTTTGCAGATGGAAATCATGAGCACATGGTATTTCCCGGTGCTGTTTATATTTCACATCCTACAGAATACGGAACTCTTTATACAAAAAAGGAGCTTCAGGATATTTCTGCCGTTTGCAGAGAATTTGACCTTCCCTTGTTCCTGGATGGGGCAAGACTTGGATATGGTCTTATGAGCAAAAGAACTGATGTTACCCTCAAAGACATTGCAGAGCTGACAGATGTCTTTTACATAGGCGGAACCAAGGTGGGAGCAATGTTTGGTGAGGCGGTGGTGTTCACAAAGGGCGGAAAACCAAAGCACCACATTCCTGTAGTTAAGCAGCATGGAGCGCTTTTAGCAAAGGGATGGCTCCTTGGAGTGCAGTTTGACACTCTTTTTACAGATGATCTCTATTTCGATATAAGTAAAAACGCTATAGATATGGCAGAAATTCTTAAGGAGAGACTTAAGGAAAAGAACTATGAGTTCTTCCTGGACTCTCCGACAAATCAGCAGTTTATCATTGTAAGTGATGAGAAGCTCTCTCAGATCGGGGATAAGGTAGGCTACAGCTTCTGGGAGAAGTATGATGACACTCATACAGTCATAAGACTTGCAACAGACTGGGCTACTACCCGGGAAAATATAGATATTTTGATGGAGTTTCTGTAAAAGTTTATCAAAAACTCAGGGCATTCGCGAGGTTGCGAATGCCCTATTTTTGTGGGTTTCTGCTCTGTCCATTAGGCGCGTTGAAGTAAATACGGTTTAAAGTGCTAAAGTTTTTGTTGACATATACTGCTGCGAGAACTTAATATGGTTAATATACATCAATTGTATACATGTATAAGCATTAATTTCACTAGGAGGATATAAGTATGAAGAAAAAGTTTTTGTCAGTCATGCTGGCCTCAGTAATGGCCATGAGCATGATCGGATGCGGAAGCTCAGCTGTCAGCGGCGTTTCAGAACAGGCCCCTGCACAGACTGAAAGCACAGATTCAGCACAGCCAGCAGACGCTACAGCAACAGAAACTGCAGCAGAGCCTGCAGGAGAGGGTTCCGGAGAGGACCTTAACGTAATGCTTGAGACACCTGTTGAGTCACTTGATCCACAGCAGGCAACAGACGGCACATCATTTGAGGTGATTGCGGACTATACAGATGGCCTTATGCAGATGGATGCAGACGGACAGGCTGTTAATGCCATAGCTGAGAGCTACGACATTTCAGATGACGGTCTTACATATACATTCCACCTTCGCGCAGATGCTAACTGGAGCAACGGTGATCCTGTAACAGCAAACGACTTCGTATTTGCATGGCAGAGAGCAGTTGATCCTGAGATCGCTTCAGAGTACTCATACATGCTCAGTGATATCGGTCAGATCGTAAATGCTCAGGAGATCATCGACGGAACAAAGGATAAGTCAGAGCTCGGCGTAACAGCTGTTGATGACAAGACACTTGAGGTTAAGCTCAATGTTCCTGTCAGCTATTTCCTCAGCCTTATGTATTTCCCGACTTTCTATCCTGTAAACCAGGCTTTCTATGAGAGCGTTGGCGATACATTTGCAACAAGCCCTGAGACAACACTTTCAAACGGTGCTTTCGTTCTTGATGATTATCAGCCAGCCGCAACAGCTATCCACCTTACTAAGAACGCTGATTACTACAACGCAGACAGCGTAAAGCTTGCAGGACTTAACTATCAGGTAATCCAGGATTCACAGCAGGCTCTTATGAGCTACCAGAACGGTGACCTTGATACAACTCTTGTAAACGGTGAGCAGGTTGACCAGGTTAAGGATGATCCGGCCTTTGCAGCAATCGGTGCCGGCTACCTCTGGTACATCAGCCCTAACATCAAGGAAGTTAAAGAGCTCGATAACCTCAATATCCGTCTTGCTCTTACAATGGCTCTTAACCGTGAGGCCATTACAACAGATGTACTTAAGGATGGTTCAGCTCCTACATTCACAGCAGTTCCTATGGACTTTGCAGCAGGTCCTGACGGATCAGACTTCTCAGAGGATCAGACTAAATTCCAGGATGTATGCAGATATGATGCAGCAGCTGCTGCTGATTACTGGGCAAAGGGACTTGAGGAGCTCGGAATCACAGAGCTTAACCTCACAATGATCCATGATGCAGATGATGCGCCTATCAAGGTTGCACAGGTTGTTAAAGAGCAGCTTGAGACCACACTTCCGGGACTTACTGTAGATCTTCAGCAGATGCCCAAGAAGGAGAGAGTTGAGCGTATGCAGGAAGGCGAGTTTGAAATCGCTCTTACACGTTGGGGACCTGACTACGCAGATCCTATGACTTACCTTGGAATGTGGATCACAGACAACTCAAACAACTACGGTTTCTGGAGCAATGCTGAGTATGATTCAATCATCGCAGATTGCACAACAGGTGAGACAGCAATGGATCCTGCAGCGCGTTGGGCAGCGCTCTACGATGCAGAGAAGATCGTTATGGATGAAGCAGTTATCTTCCCTCTCTACACACAGTGCAATGCTGAACTTATTTCCACAAATGTTTCCGGAATTGAGTTCCACCCTGTAGCTCTTAACAGAGTATATAAGAACGCAGTAAAGAACTGATAGATCAAAAGAACTTTTAAGCGCGGGGATGGATTAAAAGCTATCCGTCCCCGCGTATATTTTCCTTTTTTGTTGGGGTAGTCATGAAAAAATACGTACTTAAGCGAGTGGTTACAGCATTCTTTACACTGCTTGCCATCACACTAATTCTCTTTATTCTGATGCAGCTCATGCCGGGCTCTCCGTTCAACGACGAGAAGCTCAACGATGCGCAGAGAGCTTCACTTTATGCCAAATACGGTCTGGACAAGCCGATCGTAGTCCAGTTCTTTCAGTATGTCTTTAATATGTTCAGAGGAGATCTGGGGGTCAGCTACAAGATTTCCAAGAATACACCTATTACGCAGCTCATCGCTTCAAGACTTCCGATTTCCATCGGAGTTGGTTTTGCGGCAGTAATGATAGGTGCGCTTATAGGTCTTTTGCTGGGGCTCCTTGCTGCCTTTAAAAAGGACACAATATGGGATACTCTGGCAACAGTCATATCGGTTATCGGTGTCTCGGTGCCTTCCTATGTGTTTGCGCTGGCACTGTCTTACCAGTTCGGATTTAAACTCAAATGGTTTCCAATGCTGTTTTCAGCCAAGGATGTGATAGGATCCAGTGTCCTTCCGTCAATTTCACTGTCCATGTTTACCATGGCTTCAATTGCCAGATTCACAAGGGCAGAGATGATAGAAGTTCTGGGGTCGGATTACATGCTCCTTGCAGAATCCAAAGGCCTTTCCGGAAACAAGCTGATCTTCAGCCATGCCCTCAGAAATGCCCTTATTCCGATCATTACGGTTTTGGCGCCACTCATAGTTGACCTTATGACAGGTTCCCTCGTTGTGGAAAAGATCTTTTCCATCCCGGGAGTTGGGTCACTTCTTGTAAACGCAATCCAGTCTAATGACTATAACGTTGTTATAGCACTTAGCTTTATATATTCAGCAATGTACATCGGGATCATGCTGGTGGTAGATATCCTCTACGGTATCATTGACCCGAGAATCCGTGTAGCAAAGGAGGGAGACTGATATGGCAGAGACTATAGCAGCAGTAAAAGAGCCTTATGTTCCCACTGAAGCGGATTTCAGATTAAAGAACAACACCGAGGACATCCTCGTTGATTCCAACTTCGCCTCCCAGAGTTTCTGGAAGGAGGTTGTGGCGAGATTTAAGAAGAAAAAGAGCGCAGTTTTCGGTCTTATTTTCGTACTCATCATTACATTTTTTGCTTTTGTGGGACCTGTCATGAATGACTACACATACTCAGGACAGGATCTTGCTAAAAAGAACCTTGCACCGAGAATCCCTCTTATCGAGTATACGGGATTCTTCGATGGACATGAGAACATCTCAACAACATCAGGAACCAAGACAATAAATCTCTACTTCGAAAATAAGCTTGCTGATACCTTCTACTGGTTTGGAAGTGATAATTTCGGAAGAGATATCTGGACCAGGACCTGGTCAGGAGCGCAGGTTTCACTCATCATCGCAGTGGCTGCAGCCATCATCGATATGATCATCGGTATGAGCTATGGCCTTATAT
Source organism: Butyrivibrio sp. (assembly GCA_017445665.1). Classification (GTDB taxonomy): domain Bacteria; phylum Bacillota; class Clostridia; order Lachnospirales; family Lachnospiraceae; genus Butyrivibrio. The sequence continues at coordinate 5,152 of JAFSTR010000126.1, forward strand.
CGGGATATTTTGGCGGCAAAGTCGACATGGTGATGCAAAGGATACTGGAGATAGCAAACGGAATCCCGAGACTTGTCATCGTGACACTCCTTCTTCTTGTATTTAAGCCCGGTATGCTCACCATCATCGTGGCACTTATGCTCACAGAGTGGGTGGGAATGAGCCGTATTGCAAGAGCTGAGATGTTAAAACTCAAGGAACAGGAATTTGTTCTGGCATCAAGGACCCTTGGTGCAGGAAGCATGCATATCATTTTCAGTGAAGTATTGCCGAACATCATCGGACCTATCATAACTCAGGTTATGTTCTCTATTCCTACAGCTATTTTCACAGAAGCTTTTCTTTCTTTTGTGGGACTTGGAATACCGGTACCGAGATGTTCACTTGGATCTCTGATCTCAGAGGGCTTTAACAGCTTCACAACCCATCCGTACCAGATAATACCGCCAATCGTGGTTATGGCTCTTTTAATGCTCAGCTTTAACCTTGTGGCAGACGGCCTCAGAGAAGCCCTTGATCCAAAGCTTAAGGAGATGTGATCCAGATGAGTGAAGAAAAGAAACGTGAAAAAATACTTGATGTCAAAGACCTGGACATCACTTTTGAAACAACAGCCGGTAAGGTCCACGCCATCAGGGGCGTAAATATTGATCTGTATCAGGGAGAGACTGTAGCCATCGTTGGTGAATCAGGATCCGGTAAGTCAGTAACCATGCGTGCTGCTATGGGTATTCTGGCCAAGAATGCAGTGGTCAACAAGGGAGAGATCATCTACAGATACCGCGACAATGTTGGCGGAATCGACTACAATCCCGAGAATGATGAGAATGCAGTCTGGAAGGAAGCTGATATTCTTAAGATGGACAAAAAGTGGATCAGGAAGCATATCAACGGACGAAGGATCGCAATGGTGTTCCAGGATCCCATGACCAGCCTTGACCCTACGATGACCATCGGCAAACAGATCATGGAGGGAATGATCTGGCACTACAAGATTGATAAGAAAGATGCGTATAACAGAGCTGTCGGCCTTCTTAAGGAGGTAGGTATCGAGGATGCGGAAAAGAGAATGAAGCAGTACCCTCACCAGCTCTCAGGCGGAATGAGACAGAGGGTTGTTATCGCCATTGCCCTTTCCTGTAACCCTGACCTTCTTATATGTGACGAGCCGACAACAGCCCTGGACGTTAATATTCAGGCCAAGATACTTGAGCTTATCAAAAAGGTTCAGAAGGAAAGAGATATCGCAGTAATCTACATCACCCACGACCTTGGCGTTGTGGCTAAGGTTGCCGATTATGTAAACGTAATGTACGCCGGCAAGATTGTAGAAGTAGGAAATATCAACGAAATCTTTTACGATCCTAGGCATCCTTATACATGGGGACTATTATCAGCCATGCCCGATCTTGGCACGGATGACGACAGACTCTATACAATTCCCGGTTCACCGCCAAACCTTCTTCATGAGAAGGAGGGTGATGCTTTTGCGCCGAGAAATGCTTATGCTCTTGAAATTGATGATAAGCTTGAGCCTCCGATGTTCCAGATTACGGAGACTCACTCCGCAGCCACATGGCTTCTTGATCCCAGAGCTCCCAAGGTAGAGATGCCGGCTGAGCTAAGGAACAGAATTGAGAGAATGAAGAAGGAGGCGCAGGCAAATGGCAGCAAACTATAATGCAGAGCCTCTTTTGGAGGTAAAGGGACTTAAGCAGTTTTTCCCTGTCAGCAAGACCTATACCGTTAAGGCTGTCAATGACGTCAGCTTTAAGGTTTATCCCGGTGAGACTTATGGTCTTGTAGGTGAGTCCGGCTCAGGAAAATCCACAATCGGAAGAAGTATCATAAGGCTCTATGATCCTACAGAGGGCACTATAAACTTCTGCGGAATGGATATTTCCGGCAAGATGACCAGGGAGACCAAAAAGAACTTAAGGCTTCAGATGCAGATGATCTTCCAGGATCCGATGGCTTCACTGAATCCGAGAAAGAAGATAAAAGATATCATCGGAGAAGCTCTGGATATTCATCATAACTATGTCAATACAGCTGAGAGAGATGCTAAGGTTGAGGCAATCCTTCAAAAAGTGGGACTTGCCAAAGAACATGCTGACAGATATCCGCACCAGTTCTCAGGAGGACAGAGACAGAGAGTGGGAATCGCAAGGGCTCTTATCTTAAACCCCAAGCTGGTAATTGCAGATGAGTGCATATCAGCCCTTGACGTATCCATTCAGGCTCAGGTGGTTAACCTTATGAAGGATATTCAGGAGGAGCTGGGAACAGCATATCTGTTCATTGCCCATGATCTTTCCATGGTCAAATATATATCCGACAGGATCGGTGTACTGCACCTTGGTCACCTTCTTGAGACGGGAACAACAGATGAGATCTTTTCCAATCCGGTACACCCGTATACGAAGAGTCTTTTGTCTGCAATCCCGATTCCCAATCCGGAGCTTGAGAAGAACCGCGAAGTCATCAATTATGATTACAAGACTTCAGGAATCGATTATTGCAAAGGCACAGATCATCTGGTAGACGGAACGCACTTTGTTAAGTGCACCGATGAGGAATTTGCTACCTGGACAGGGAAATAATCTCTTGCATATTTTCTGATAAGGTAGTAGAATGTGTGCATTAAATCGAATAAAAAAGCTATGACGAAGACAGTAGGCTCTACTAAAAGCATCCAGAGAGCTGCCGGTTGGTGAGAGGCAGTGCGAGTAAGAGATGACCGAAGATCACTTCCGAGCTTCAGGATTGAAAGCGTAAGCAAGTAGAGCCTGACGTGAATCTCCACGTTAGAGAGAAGCGTATTCAACCTTGCAGGTGCAGGGCGCGTATGTGTAAACAGGTGGTATAACGAGAGTACATTATTGGCCTCGTCCTTTTTACAAAGGACGGGGCTTTTTGTTACGGGAAAGGAGTTTGTGATGTATAACAAAGTCGAAACCGATATGAATTTTGTCGGAAGAGAGAAAAAAGTAGAAGAGTTCTGGAAAAAAGAAGACATATTCCAGAAGAGCGTTGATACCCGCAGCCAGGGCGAGATGTATATGTTCTATGACGGACCGCCTACAGCAAACGGTAAGCCACATATCGGACACGTTCTTACACGTGCCATCAAGGATATGATCCCTCGTTACAGAACAATGAAGGGATATACAGTTCCCCGTAAGGCCGGCTGGGATACTCACGGTCTTCCTGTTGAGCTTGAAGTAGAGAAGATGCTTGGCCTTGACGGCAAGGAGCAGATCGAAGAATACGGAATAGAGCCTTTCATCAAGAAGTGCAAGGAATCCGTATGGAAATACAAGGGAATGTGGGAGGACTTCTCCGGTACAGTCGGATTTTGGGCTGACATGGAGCACCCATATATCACATATGATGACAACTTTATCGAGTCCGAGTGGTGGGCTCTTAACGAGATCTGGAAGAAGGGCCTTCTTTACAAGGGATTCAAGGTAGTTCCTTACTGCCCTCGTTGTGGAACACCTCTTTCATCTCACGAGGTAGCACAGGGCTATAAGACATTAAAAGAGCGCACAGCTGTTGTACGTTTTAAAGTGTCAGGAGAGGATGCATACTTCCTCGCATGGACAACAACACCCTGGACACTTCCTTCAAACATCGGTCTTTGCGTAAACCCTGATGAGAAGTACATCAAGGTTAAGGCAGCAGACGGATATATATATTATCTTGCTGAAGCCCTCGCTGATACAGTTCTTGGATCACTTGCCAAGGAGGAAGGTCAGAAGGCATACGAAGTACTTGAGACTTATGTAGGAACAGATCTTGAGTACAAGGAGTATGAGCCACTTTATCAGTGCGCCAAGGATGAGGCTGACAAGCAGCACAAGAAGGCGTTCTTTATCTACTGCGATAACTACGTAACAATGTCAGACGGTACAGGTATCGTACATATCGCTCCTGCATTCGGTGAAGATGACGCAAGAGTCGGACGCAAGTACGACGCTCCTCTTGTTCAGATGGTTGATTCAGAGGGTAGACTTAAAGAAGAGACTCCTTTTGCAGGTTATAGATGTAAGCCCACTCAGAAAGAGATGGACGAGGGTGCTGTAAGTGCGGATCCTGAGGTACTTAAGGATCTTGATGCAAGAGGACTTCTCTTCTCGGCACCTAAGATGGAGCACGATTATCCTCACTGCTGGAGATGCTCTACACCGCTCCTTTACTATGCCCGTTCATCATGGTTTATCAAGGTTACAGAGGTTAAGGACGACCTTATCCGCAACAATAAAGAGATCAACTGGGTTCCTGAGTCAATCGGTAAGGGACGTTTTGGCGACTGGCTTGAGAACATTCAGGACTGGGGCATCTCCCGTGACAGATACTGGGGAACACCTCTTAATATCTGGGAGTGTGATGACTGCGGCCATCAGCTTTCAGTAGGATCAAGAAAAGAGCTTGCAGAGCTCTCGGGAGATCCTTCAGCTGAGACTACAGAGCTTCACAGACCATACATCGATAAGTTTGAGATCACATGCCCTAAGTGCGGCAAGAAGATGCACAGGGTAAAAGAGGTTATCGACTGCTGGTTTGATTCAGGAGCAATGCCATTTGCACAGCTCCACTACCCATTTGAGAACAAGGAGCTCTTCGAGAAGCAGTTCCCTGCTGAGTTCATCTCAGAGGCTGTAGACCAGACAAGAGGATGGTTCTATTCGCTTCACGCAGAGGCTACACTTCTTTTCAACAAGCCTGCATTTAAAAATGTTATAGTACTCGGCCTTGTGCAGGATGAGAACGGACAGAAGATGAGTAAGTCAAAGGGCAATGCGGTAGATCCTTTCGATGCTCTTGAGAAGTACGGCGCAGATGCTATCAGATGGTACTTCTATACAAACTCAGCTCCATGGCTTCCTTCACGTTTTTCAGGTGATGCGGTTATGGAGGGACAGCGTAAGTTCCTTGGAACACTCTGGAACACATATGCGTTCTTTGTACTTTATGCAAATATCGATGGATTCGATGCTGCAAATTATAAGCTTGAGCTCGATAAGCTCACGGTTATGGATAAATGGCTTCTTAGTAAGCTTAACAGCTGCGTAAAGGCAGTTGATGAGAACCTTGCAAACTACAGAATTCCTGAGGCAGGTAAGGCCCTGGATAGCTTTGTTGACGAGATGAGTAACTGGTATGTTCGCCGCAGCCGTGAGAGATTCTGGGCTAAGGGAATGGAGCAGGATAAGATCTCTGCTTACATGACTCTTTACACAGCGCTTGTAACCGTAGCCAAGGCAGCAGCTCCTATGGTTCCTTTCATGACAGAGGAGATCTATCAGAACCTTGTAAGAAACAGCTTTAAGGATGCGCCTGAGTCTATCCACCTCTGCGATTTCCCTGCAGTTGATGAGTCTCTCATCGATGCTAAGCTTGAGAAGGATATGGAAGAAGTCCTTGATATCGTAGTACTTGGAAGAGCAGCAAGAAATGCAGCTAACATCAAGAACCGTCAGCCTATCGGCCAGATGTATGTAAAGGCCGAGCAGACTGTAGGCGAGTTCTATACAGATATCATCAGAGAAGAGCTCAACGTCAAGAACGTTGCCTTCACAGATGACGTAAGAGACTTTACAAGCTACAGCTTCAAGCCACAGCTTAAGACACTTGGACCTAAGTACGGCAAGAACATCGGTGCTATCAAGGCATACCTTGAGGGACTTGACGGAAATGCCACAATGGATGAGCTCAATACTAACGGAAGCATCAAGTTTAATGTTAACGATGTTGATGTAGAGCTTGTTAAGGAAGACCTTCTCATCGAGATGGCTCAGAAAGAGGGCTTCATTTCTCAGGAGAACTGGGGCATCACTGTAGTTCTTGATACAAACCTCTCTGAGGAGCTTATCAATGAAGGCTTTGTACTTGAGGTTATCAGTAAGGTTCAGACAATGCGTAAGGATTCCGGATTCGAAGTAATGGATCACATCAAGGTTTCCTTAAATGGTAATGACAAGCTTGCAGAGATCGTTAAAGCTAACGAGAACAGCATCTCTACAAAGGTTCTTGCCAATGAAGTTGTATACGGCTCAGATGTTGCTAACGCAAAGGAGTGGGATATCAACGGAGAAAAGGTTATAATAGGCGTAGAGAAAGTCTGAAGGCGCTTATGAAAAAAACTATTATTGTTATGCCCGTTGCAAACGAGGGTGATACCATGGGGGAGGTCCTGGATAGAATTCTGGGACTTCCCTATGATGACCTTAGCATTTATCCGGTGGTGGATGATTACAGTACCGACAATACAGCTGAGGTGATAAGGAGCTACGAGCACACGGGTCGTGTAAAATGCATATATTTTAAGGAGAGTACCGGAGTTATCAGCTGCTATCTTGAAGGCTTTAGAAGAGCTCTTGAGGATGGCGCCGAGCAGATCATTGAAATGGACGGTGGCGGAAGTCACAAACCTGAGGAAATCGGACAGTTCATCGATAAGCTCGATGCGGGATATGATTGCGTTTGGGGCTCTCGTTTTGTTACAGGCGGAGGAATTGAGAATCTTCCACTATATCGAAGAATACTCAGCGGTGGGGGGACTTTTCTTGCAAACCTTGTCCTTCATACCACATTAAAGGATATGACCAGCGGCTTTGAAGCATTTAAGGCTGAGGTACTTAAAGGTATGAACCTCGATGCCTTTCTTTCAACAGGTCATATGTATCAGACAGAGATGAGGTATTACTGCAGGAATCTTAACACGATAGAGGTTCCGATACATTACACAGGCAGCACATCTTCTCTGAAATTAAAGTCAGTTACAGAAGCCCTCAGAATTCTTTTTATGTTAAAAGACAATGAGAAAAAGGTTAAGAAATTGCAATGAAGACTAAGTATCTGATTTTCGGAGCAGGCCCTGCAGGGCTTACTTTTGCCAATATGCTAAGGAAGCGCGGCGAAGAAAACTTTATAGTAATTGAAAAAGAAGCACAGGCCGGTGGGCTTTGCAGGTCACAGGAAGTAGATGGTTCTCCTCTGGATATTGGGGGAGGCCATTTTCTTGATGTTAGGAGACCTGAAGTTTGCCGGTTTCTTTTTGGCTTTATGCCGGAGGATGAGTGGCGAAAATATGACAGGGACAGCAGGATCCGTTTTACCCCGGAATTTATTCCGGATGCGGATAAGTGTGAATATGAGATACATCATCCATTTGAGGCCAATCTATGGGAGCTTCCCGAGAGTGTTCAAAAGCCTTTCCTTGAATCCATAGCAGCTGCGGGATGTAACGCAGGGCTTGAAAAACCTGAGAAGTTCGTGGACTGGATCAGTTGGAAGCTGGGAGATCTGATTGCAAGGGAATATATGTTGCCTTACAACATGAAGATGTTTGGGGATAATCTCAATGCCCTTGGAACCTACTGGCTTGAGAAGCTTCCGAATGTGAGTTATGAAGATACCCTTAAAAGCTGCAGGGAGAAGAAGGCAGCCGGTTCACAGCCGGGACATGCACAGTTCTTTTACCCGGAAAAATACGGATACGGTGAGCTGTGGCTGAGGATGGGGCAGTCGTTAGGGGACAGGCTCATAACAGGGGTCGGTGTTAGCGCACTTAATCCTGCAGATAAGAAGGTTATGCTTTCTGACGGAACAGCTATCGAGGCAGACATAATAGTAACAACAGTTCCATGGACATCTATGAAGCTTGAAGGTGTTCCGCAGGAGATCACGGACGCTGCAGGAAAGCTCGTTCACACATCCATAGAAGTTACTTATCATCCTGAAGATATGAACACAGACGCCCAATGGATATACTACCCAAGCGAGAGCATGGATCATCACAGGATACTTATCCGAGGCAATTTCTTTAAGGGCGCAAAGGGATACTGGACTGAGACCAGAACCGAG
>JAFSTR010000016.1 GCA_017445665.1 Butyrivibrio sp.
AAAAAATCGCAAAAAAACAGAGGTTTTTACGCCTCTGTTTGAAGATAGTATTCAATTATTTTAAATTTGAAACGGGGGAGTATGCTTATCTTAATGACATTGGGACGTTACAGTTTGACTCATAATTAATTCTATCACACTTAATTACCACCTATCACTCAGGGCAGGCATAATCGAGTAGGCTGACTCCTACTCGATTCTGCACACAGACATTCCGCACTTCGTGCTCCATGTCCTTACGACCGGCAAATGAATTTGTATGCAAGCATCCATTCGCTTGCCGGTCTTGTGCAACAAAAACGCGCCCCGCAATGAGCGGAGCGCGCAATAGCTGTCAGCCACAATATTACATGAGCATTCTGAACATCTCGATAACCTGCTCTTTTGTAGCCTCTCTCGGATTTCCGGGATAGCATGCATCTGCAAGAGCATCTGTTGCGAGCTGGTCAAGGTCCTCTTCTTTGATCTTCTCGTTCTTCTCAGGAATTCCAACGTCCTTGGAGAGCTGCTTAACAGCGTTAATAGCTGCATCGCGGTACTCTTCCTGGCTCATCTCATCAACACCCTTAACGCCGAGTACTCTAGCAATCTCTCTGTACTTCTCGCCTGTGTAATCACGGTTGAATTCCATTGAGATTGGAAGGAACATAGCACATGCAACACCGTGAGGTGTGTCATAGTATGCTGAAAGAGTGTGCGCCATAGCGTGGTCGATTCCAAGACCTACGTTTGAGAAGCCCATTCCAGCGATGTACTGAGCCATAGCCATTCCTTTTCTTCCTTCAGGCTTGTTCTCAACTGCGTCACGAAGATTAGCACCGATGAGCTTGATTGCCTCTAAGTGGAACATATCTGTGAGCTCCCAGGCACCTCTTGTTGTGTAGCCCTCGATAGCGTGTGTGAGCGCGTCCATACCTGTTGAAGCTGTAAGGCCCTTAGGCATTGAGCTCATCATATCAGGATCAACGATAGCAACTTCAGGGATATCGTTGGTATCTACGCAAACGAATTTACGCTTCTTCTCAACGTCAGTGATAACGTAGTTGATCGTAACCTCAGCTGCTGTTCCGGCTGTTGTAGGAACTGCGATCGTAGGAACCGCATGGTTCTTGGTGGGAGCAACTCCCTCAAGACTTCTTACATCCTCAAACTCAGGGTTTGTGATGATAACACCGATAGCCTTGGCTGTATCCATTGAGGATCCGCCGCCGATGGTGATGATGGAATCTGCACCGCACTCCCTGAATGCCTTAACACCACTCTGAACGTTCTCAATTGTGGGATTGGGCTTGATGTTTGAGTAAACGGTGTAAGGAATCTTAGCCTCGTCCAAAAGATCTGTAACCTTAGCTGTTACCCCAAACTTGATAAGGTCAGGATCTGAAGCAACGAAAACATGCTTGAATCCTTTCTGCTGAGCAATTCCTACTATCTCCTTGATTGCCCCTGCTCCGTGATAAGACACGGTGTTTAAAACAATACGATCTGCCATTTTGAAACCCTCCTTCTTGTGAATTGTTTTATTTTTTGAGTCAAACTGTAACGTCCCCAGTGACTCATTTCTCGAAAAGAAACTTCTCCGGAAGTGTAACCTTAAAGTCCTTAGCAAGATGTCTGAAGTCATCAGGCGTGATGGTCTGTCTCTTAGCACCTGTCATGGAGAGAGTCTTGACCAGGATCTCTGCTGACTTCTCAACTGTGTGCATAAGTCCAAAGGTCAGGTCAAAATCTTCTCCTGCTGCGAACATACCGTGATGAGCCCAGATTGCAACGTCATATTTCTCCATGAGTTTGCTGGTCTCAACGGCGATCTCTCTTCCGCCGGGAACCATCCAGGGCACAACGCCGATTCCGTCAGGGAATACTACAGGGCACTCTGTTGCCATCTCCCAGAGCTCTCTAGTGAAAGCCTCATCTGTAAGAGGAAGCACGAAGGTAAGAGCGATGGTGTTGGTTGTATGAGCATGATAGATAACTCTGTACTTTCCGCCTGTAACGCGCTTTTTGACCTCGTGATTCATGAGATGTGAAGGAAGCTCGGAGGTTGGTCTTGCGCCGCCCTCAAGGCCCCACATGATGCGGTAATTCTCGCCCTTGTCGTCAATCTCTATGATGCCGAAGCTCTCAGCGGGCTTTATTATAACGTTCCTGAAAAACTTACCGGAACCTGTTACCATGAAGAACTCACCTGCAAGGTCAGGGACAGTTGTTCCGATCTCCTTCCACTCGCCTGCAGCAAATTCCTCTTTTACCACATCAACTTCTTCAGGCTTCATTCTGTAGGAGAGGTTGCCACCGTTTCTCTCGTGCCATCCCTGCTCCCATCCGTCGTTTGCCATACGGATGAACCCTTTAGTAAACTCTGCATCTAAAACTTTCATATTACCAGTCATCTCCTATTATTTATAAATTCAAAGTTCAAACTCTCTTGGAGAGAACTTCTTTCTCATATCTTTCAACTTCCTCAAACCACTTGCCGTCTTCCGGAGCGTTGCATCTTCTGCAGTACTCGTTCCATACATCACCAAATGGCATGGTCTTAAGCTCTTCCTGCGCAATTAGAAGCTTGGTGAACTGTGAATCATCCTGCAACTTCTTAAGTTCCTCGTTGGGTGTGAGCAGTGCATTTAAAAGAGCTTTCTGAGTATTTCTGAAGCCTGTTGCCCACGCACCGATCCTGTTGATGGATGCATCAAAGTAATCAAGTGCCATGAATACTCTTCCGTCGAGGCCGCCACAGCGTACGATCTCCTTCGCGATCTCTTTTGTCTCATCATCAAAGAGTACAACGTGGTCTGAATCCCAGCGCACAGGTCTTGTGATGTGAAGTGCGATGTTGGGATAGAAAGAAAGGAGCGCAGGGATCTTGTCGCTCACAACCTCTGTGGGGTGGTAGTGGCCGTTATCCATAAGCGGTATGCACTTGTCTGAATGTGTTGCGGCAAAAGACAATGTGAACTCCGCGCTGCCTACTGTATAGGACTCTACGCCGATTCCGAAAACCTTGGACTCTACGCAGGGCTTAACCTTGTTAAAATCAAAGGGCTCTGAGAGGATCTGCTCGATGGAATCCTTGTAGCGGTCTCTCGGTCCCTTACGGTCTGCGGGAATATCCTTGAAGCCGTCGCCTGTCCAGATGTTCATGACACAGGTCTCGCCCAGCTCCTCAGCCAGATAATTGGAAATCCTGATGCAGGCCTTACCGTGCTCGATCCAGAACTTTCTTGTCTCTTCATCAGGTGAAGAAAGAGTGAGCGGATCGCATTTAGGGTGTGAGAAGAATGTAGGATTGAAGTCACAGCCCAGCTTTCTCTCCTTGCAGAAATCAACCCACTTCTTGAAGTGCTTGGGCTCAAGCTTATCTCTGTCTACCCATCCGCCGTTCTCATCGTCAAAGATCGCATAGCTTGCGTGAAGATTCATCTTGGCACGTCCGGGGATCAGCTTTAAAACCTCGTCGATATCAGCCATGAGCTCCTCGGGAGTTCTTGCTCTTCCGGGATAATTTCCTGTTGTCTGGATTCCTCCTGTAAGGGGCTTGCTCGGGTCTGTGTCAAAACCTCTTACATCGTCTCCCTGCCAGCAGTGAAGCGCGATCTCAGCCTCTTTAAGCTTCTCGATCGCTTTTTCTGTGTCAACGCCTATAGCAGCGTATCTCTCTTTTGCCTGTTCGTAACTCATTTCGTATTTCCTCCGTTTGATTTATCTTGTTGTCAAAAAGCCCTTAGGCTCTGAATTCCTTAATCTCAAAGCTGTCATAGATCACATTTCTCGCCGCCTTAAGATCAGGAAGTTCTCCTGATGCGATCATCAAAACGGCAAGATTTCCGATCGCCGTTCCCTCAATGGGTCCGGCGTAGACAGTAAGTCCCGTTGCCTGTGCCGTCATCTCGTTAAGGTAGGCATCCTGGCATCCGCCGCCGATTATGTTCACAGATGTGATGGTTTTTCCTGTGATGGCGGAAATCTCTTTTATGGTGTCCGCGTAGCATTTTGCAAGTCCGCGGTATACACATTGCATGATCTCTCCCACTTTCTCGGGAACCGGCTGACCATGCGCCTTGCAGTGGTCCTTAATTGCATCTATCATGCTCTCGGGAGAAAGAAATGCATCATCGTTGACATTTATCTCTGCCCCGAAATCCGCGCATTCCCTTGCTGCTGCAATGAGGTCGGGGAAGCTGTAATTCCTGCCGTCTGCGTACTTGCTCTTTCTGCCTTCGACATATTCCGTACCGTTAAGCTCACGCCTTATGGACTGGATGATCCAAAGTCCCATGATATTCTTAAGGAATCTGTATCTGTACCAGGCGCCGCCCTCGTTGGTGAGGTTCTGGTGCCTTGCGTCTTCGCTTGTTATGGGCTCCTTGTTCTCAAGTCCAAGCAGGCTCCAGGTTCCGCTTGATAAGAACACCGACGAGTCGTCTCTTGCAGGAACTGCCAGGAATGCTGAACCTGTGTCGTGGGTCGCGGGAAGGATCACCTTTGCATCAAACCCGACTTCTTCCTGTATGTCTTTTGCAAGATCACCCACTGTTGTGCCGGGCATCGACAGCTCTCCAAATAGTCTCTCAGGAAGCCCAAGCCTTCTGATAACTTCCATGTCCCAGGTCTTGCCGGCCGCATTTACAAGGTTAGATGTTGTGGCATTTGTGTATTCCTGCTTCATCACGCCTGTCAGCCTGTAGCCCAGGTAATCAGGCATCATCAAAAGAGCTTTAGCCTTCTCTAAAAGCTCCGGACTCTCCTTCTTAAGTGCCATCAGCTGATATATCGTGTTGAAGGGCTGCTTCTGGATCCCGGTCCTCTCATAGAGCTCTTTTTCACTGATCAGGGAAAAGACCTCTTCCTCAATGCCCTCCGTTCGAAGGTCCCTGTAAGCAACCGCATCACCAAGCATCTCTCCGTTCTCATCAAGGAGCACGTAGTCAACGCCCCAGGTGTCGATGCCGATGGATTCAGGGATCATGTCCTCTGCCTTGCAGGCCTTAAGTCCATCTATGATCCCGCTCCAGAGATTGTCTGTATCCCACACAAGATGGCCGTTCCTCTGGAGCTGTCTGTTCTCAAATCTGTGCATTTCCTTAAGAAACATCTGTCCGTTTTCAAGCCACCCGATTATGTGACGTCCACTGGATGCTCCTATGTCAATTGCAAGAAAATATTTATTCATATCGAAACTCCAATACATTTAGTGTCAACAATGCTATAATATGGGATATGTGAGGGACTTTCTAGGACCAAATCTCTCACAAAATGGAACCTTATTTGACATGAATTTTTACGGGTGATCTATGAGAAAAGAACTTGTTGAAACCTTGAGTAAACTGACTGAGGAAGAGGAGCGCATAATAAGGGAAAACGGCGCTATTTCAAAAGAGCTTTACACCTCCGAGGATGAGTTTGTCATCGATGCTGCCAAACTTCTTGAAAAGGGTAAGCTCATTGCGATCCGCCCCCACACCAGGTTTGCGTACTTTCCGGTACACAGGCACAACTATATAGAAATGCTGGTGATGATCAAGGGAAACCTTACTACCAAGATTGTTGACGGCGACACGCTCTTTTTATCAGAGGGCGATATTCTTCTTATGAACCGTCACACCAGGCACGAGATCATGCCCTGCAGCAGCGAAGATATTGCGGTAAACATTATAATCCTCCCGGAGTTCTTTTCCCGGAGTGATGTTTCCTACGACCGCGAGAACGTGCTGCGCGATTTCATCATCACCTCTCTGTCGGAGAAAAAAAATCACAGCGACTACCTTCTGTATCACACAAAAGATATGGTCGCTGTGGATAATCTTGTCGAGAATCTTATATGGACTCTCACTTCAGGCCACAAGGGCATGAACCGGATTGTAAATACTACGATGGATCTTTTACTGATGAATCTCTCTGCGCTGTCTTCTGATACGTTAAAAGACATGGGCTCCAAGGGCCAGCAGACCACCATCAATGCTCTTGAGTACATCGATCACAACTTCAGGACCGGGACTCTTGAGGAGCTGGCATCTGTCACAGGTTACTCGACGGCCTATTTAAGCCGGCTTTTAAAGAGCCACACCGGGAGCAATTTCAAACAGCTCCTTCAGACCCGCAAACTCCAACAGGCTGCATATTATCTGGAGAACACGACGCTCACCACCGAGAAGATCATAGAGAAGATCGGGTATGAGAACAGTGCTTACTTCTATCGGAAGTTCTCGGAGAAGTACGGCTGCTCGCCGAGGGATTACAGGAAGAAGGTCAGTGCTCTGGGGTAAGATGCATCATGAGTTTGCATCTGTAGCTTTTATTTCGCCTTTATCAACCAGCCTGAAGAATGCATCAACCACTTCGGGATTAAGCTGAGTTCCGGAGACTTCCCGAATTATAGATAACACCTTTTCAAAATCCATACGCTTACGATATGCCCTGTCGGAATACATCGCATCAAAACTATCCGCAACAGCAATAATACGCGCAACCTGGGGGATTTCATCGCCGGAAAGTCCGTTGGGATAGCCCTTTCCATCGGGCCTTTCGTGATGAGCCAGTGCACCTACCGCAAGTTCAGGAACAACACTGATATTCTTAAGCACCTCGTATCCCTTCAAGGTATGGGATTTGATCATGTCGTATTCTTCATCTGTAAGTTTTCCCGGTTTGTTAAGTACAGACTTGGGAATTCCAATCTTACCTATATCGTGCAAAAGGCCAATGCGATAGTACTTTTCTACAGTTTCATCATCATACCCCATCTCTTTTGCGATCATAGCCGTATATTTGGCAACTCTCTCCGAATGACCGTTGGTATACGTGTCCTTCATATCTATGACTTTTGCAAAAGCCTCTGCTATCTCTGATGCAAGTACAGCACTCTCATGTTGCTTCTTTTTCAAAGAATCGATATGATCCCTGTAAAGATAGATCCCCATAAACGCGGTAAACAACAGCACTCCGAGGCGTGTAAAAGTCAAACTTCCGTAGCTTTGGAAAAAGTGGAAACGAAGCATATCAATTACAGCACCAAAAATGCAGGCACATAATCCCCAACCCACACTGCGCAGCAATGCAGGTTTGATCTGTCCCTTGCGTATAGCTTTAAAAACAATCACTACAGCTATTAAAAAATCAACCAATATAATAAATTGCGAGACAGTAACGAGATAGTAATAATCCGATACTCTGCTTAGTGTCAGTCCAAGCTGAACGATAAAATTCAAAAGGCAAACTATGAACATGCCGGACAGCAGCTTTTTATGGGACTCTCCGGTTGTACTGGAAAAAAATGAAAGCGCCGGAAACGGTATAAACATAAGACACATATATTCTGTAACTCTGATCAGATCAGGTCTGCCTGTCAGCACCTGCAGAAGAAGCGTATCATTAAACCCTATGTAACCGACCATAATACAGGATATACCAAAAGATATGAAATCAATACCGGTTGATTTCATAACAATCTGGCCAGTTACTCCTGCTATAACAAAAAGAATTCCGACAACTATGGTTGTTGAACCCTGTCCAAATGAGAAGAGATATCTTTTAAAGACATTGGTTATATACTGCCCTGCCTCACAAATAGCCATGTCTCTTATGACAGCAGGCGTATCGGGGAATACAGGTTCAATGTACAGCCTTAAAAATGAGCTGTCCTCCGGAATTGTAATGGTATGATACTGCATACCATACGATATACCCAAATGCCTTGGGATCACAGGATCATAATCGTAAATCAGTCCCTCCGATGAATATACTTTAAAATTCGTATCTATTGACTTGAAGCAGATTGCCCTGCGAACAGTGTTTAGCTCGCTGATATCCAGTATAACGGAATGCCTTCCCGGGGTAAGATCATAAAGGTCAACCGTCTGTCCGTTTTCATCGATCCAACCTTCATTTATATCCTCAAGCATGACGATATCTGTATTTGTTTCATAATTGCCAAAAGCAATAGAAAGAAACACAAAAAGCAAAAGGATCAAAATGCAAATGATCTGTTCTATGTTTGAAAGCGTAATTTCATTTTTTCTTTTCATGGTTACTCTTTCTTTCCAGGTCATGCCCTTTCTAAAACACCGGTCTCGGTATCATAATCCCAGAGCCGAAATCACACACTGATTCATTATCTATTATACTTTGAAAATGGTTTTTGATTGACGTTATTAAGTTAATTTTTTCTTAATTAAATATAAATGTCAGGCATCCGTCATACTTTTTTCATGAGTTCAAACAGTTCAAGATCTTTCAGGTGGTTGGAGGTGCTAAGAAGAAGCGTTACTTTTCTGTCTTCCTCGCTATCTTGTACATCGCGCTGCCAGGCCCAGTAGTGAGGACCATCGCCTATTGCCCTCAGCGTGGACATGAGGTATTCCATAACATAGGCAGACTGCTTGATGTCAGCCTCACAGTCATTCTCATAAAAGCCCTGCCACTTATCGTGTTCTCTTTCGCGCTGCGCCCTATCCCCCTCAAGGAAAGCTTCACGGGCAAGACCCGCTTTATAGAATGCTTCCTTATACTCTTTATCAAGTCCAAGAAGCATGCTCTCACAGGCAAGACTCGCACCAAGATAGCCGTAGCACAGATACTTTACCTGCATGAGCAGGGAATCTTCCAAAAGCTCTTTTCCCGGTGAAGTGAGAGTACGGGCAGTCTCTTCGCAGAGCTTTAAATATTCGCCATACCTGTTAGCCGCTGCTTCCACAAGCTCTTTGTACCAGGTGATCTGATCACGGAAAGAGGCAGCGTCTGTAGCCCACTTAAGATGCGGTGCAGGGCTGCTTCTGTCCACCACAAAGTTCGTTGCCAGCATTCTGGTGATGTGGTTTGCGAACTGTTCACCGGCTCTGTTATCCTCATGGGGTCCGAACTTCAGGGAGTACTCTGACCATTGGGAAAAGAGCTTTGTAACGGCCTCTGCGTTTTCGGATCCGTAGTAGGCTGTTGCGTAGTTCTTCATGAACTGTCCTTCTTCCACATCGCCCTTTTGCCACATCTGTGCCACAAGATCAAGGTAATACAGGTGGGGCTTGATGTTTGAACAGTTGATCACCCAGAAATCTCCGGCTCCGTGGGAGAGGCAGTCCGCAAGCTCTTTTCTTATAAAAGAAGGTGAGTTTGGCATCATGGTCATGTGGTTTGCAGCCTGAAGATCGTAAAAGGAAACGTGGTAGTATATGCCGTGTCTTCCATGGTCACTGTCTGTCGGAAGGGCATAGACTCTGGGGTCCTCGTCGCCCTGTCTTCGGGATACCATCTTGCCATAGCCGTTGTCTGCCCAGATTTTGATGACATCCTCCGGGATTTCAAGGTACCCGTCACGGTAAAGTGCCATGATCTCGCCGTAGAGGTTAGTGCAGCAGACGGCATCCTTGTCGTGCTCTTTAACCAGGTCGTATTGCATGCGCATGATGCTGCTCATGAGCTCTCCGCGGGCTTTTGGTGTGTCATATCTTGGGTCGTCTGCCCAGAAGGGCTTATCTCCCTGGCCTCTAAAGCCTATGTTCCATATCACTTTACTCTCTGACTGCTCTCTGATCGCATCTTTCCAGAGCCCAACGAAGAGGTCTTCGTGCTTTGCAAAAGAGGGCTCTAAGTCAGGATAGGCTCTGATAAACATCTCAGCACCAAGGGGCTCTGCATGGTGATGGGTTATGTAAAGCCCCATCCTTGTTGCGAGCTTGCGGTATTTTCGGGAGTTCTTGTCAGTCCCCGGAATGGTCATATTTCCGCCAAGGCGCAGAAGTGCCTCAAAAGCCATCTCCCAGGGTTTCTCGTAGTCGCCATCGATGTTCCAGGTTGCCAGCAGAACTTCATCATTAATGAACCATCCTCGGTAGCGGACTCTTGGCTTTTCGGATTTGTAAAAGAAGCCTTCGGGAATTTCTATGCTCTCGCGCCGCTCGATCTTCTGATCGTTCCAAAACCACAGCGGCTGTATCCCGAGAAAGCGTCTGCTTATCTCATAGATTCCATAGATGAAGCCAAAGTCATCGGAGGCTTTTATCGTCAGGGTGTTGTCTGTGCATGAGAGTGTGTAGGTCTCAGGTTCAAGAGAATTGTCCTTCTCAAGAAGCAGCTCCGGGTGTGTCACCGGGTGAGTCACTTGGGACGGTGCAGTTTTGGACCCTGGGGACGGAGTCAGTGGCTCATTTTTCAAGGATTTTGACAAAACTGTGTTTTCTCGCAAAAAATGAGCCACTGACTCCGTCCCCA
>JAFSTR010000127.1 GCA_017445665.1 Butyrivibrio sp.
CTCAGATCAAAATCAGTATGTGTAGGTGTAAATACCATGTTCTCTCTCCCGTGCTTTAGAAAATCCTCAGCGCCTTACCTGCCAGTTTCATAAGTGCTTCTATAAAGTAGTAGTCGCCATAGATTATTGACATATTGTGACCTTCGCCGTGATAATCGACGGCGCAGTTATTAAGAATGTTGTCGGTATCAAGTCCCCAGCTGCAGCGCTTCTCATCCAGAGTCATAAGGAGTTTAAGCGCAGCGTCAAGGTACTTATCTGCCTTACTCTCATCCTCAAGCTGTTTTGCCAGCTCGATAAGTCCGGAGGCTGTAATTGCTGCTGCCGTGGAATCCTCGAGATCGACATCTTTTGGCTGTCTGTAGTCGATAGGCACAAGGTAGCTTTCCGGCATATCAGATAGAACATAGTCTGCAATCCTGCCCGCAGTCTCCAGATATTTCTTTTCCCCGGTGTAATGAGCAGAGAGCGCAAAGCCGTAGATTCCCCAACTCTGGCCTCTGGTCCAGGATGAGCCCACAGCGTATCCCTGTCCGCCGAGGGTCTCAGTCACCTTGCCCGTGAATGGATCAAAGACAACGATATGGTTAACCGATCCGTCCTCTCTGACGAACTCTCTCATGGCTGTATCTGCGTGTGCAACAGCGATCATCTTAAATCTGGGGTCCGTGGTCTCTTCAGATGCCCAGTACAGAAGTGGCAGGTTCATCATGCAGTCGATGATGGCATATCCTCTTCTGTCCACGTTGTCCCAATTGTTCCAGGCTCTGATAAAGTTTCCTGCAAGGTTAAACCTTCCGGCCATGTTGTTCGCAGCCAGCATCGCCCTGTTGAGAGACTCCTTGTTCTTCTCCTGCTTGTATCTGATAACAGAAGTGGGAAGCCACTTAAAGCCGTTGTCGTGGTCCAGCCCCTCTGTTGTCATAAGATTCTTATCCAGCTTCTCCTCAACACCTATGGCTTCCTGCCTGAACATCTCATTTCCTGTCAGGGCAAAGAGCTGCCACATCTCGCCTCCCCAGAATCCGTTGGTCCACCAGCAGGGGTCTGTTTCGCTCTTATCATCAAACCTGCCGTTTTGAGTAGTATATGGAATCCTGTTTCTGTTCCTCTCCGTAACAGGAACCATTTTTTCTTCTATCTTTTTAAGGGTATCAAGGACCCATGTGCTCTCTTTCTCTGTCAGAGCTCTCATCTTCATTTCCTCCGTTTGTCTTTAACTGATCTTTATATCCGTCTTACCTGAATCGTCCATCTTTATCAGCACCCTGTAAACTTCGTGTTTCCAGGATATGCCAAGCCTCTCATCGGTAATGGGATACGTCTGGATTTCAGCGACGTCTCCTCCCGTCACGCTTACCCGGCCAAGGCCTCCTATTGCGATAACGCTTTCTCCTGAAGCAGAAGACTCTACCGCCGGCCTCTCATAAGTCATCAGTGTCAAAAGAGCTGTCGCACTTCCGTCATACTCATCCAAAACCTCAATACCGCTTCCCTTTTTGTGGATGACACCCCTGCGGTAGCTGCGGACTTCATCGCCCTCATAGGCACCTGCGATATCCATTGACAGTATGCAATCTCCATCAAGGCTGCATTTCACATCTGTCGCCGCATATTGGTTTCCGTCTTTCTGCATTATGATCCTAGTGTCATGATAATCATTTTCAGCAGAGTTTCCTATGCTGCTATAATCCATATTCTTGTCTTTTATGAACAAAGGCACATTGTGGAACTGGGACTGCATGGTCCATATCTCATAGCGCCTGTCGGAAAACGTCTCCCTTGTATAGGTTCCGACTCCGAGATCGATGATAAGGGGCTTTCCGCTCTTATAGACGGTAAATGACCCTACATCGTTGTGGTTGTGGCTGTCGGCATTGTTCCCTGCTTTGGCAGCCAGGAGGTATGTCCCATCCCTGCTCACCATGAGCCCCGTACTCTCGAAGAAAACATCGTCGCAAAGGGTCTCACTCTCAGGATACCCCATCATCTCTTCATAGCAAAAGGCCTGAATAAGATGATAAAAGAGATTTATCTCTCCCGTGAGGATCTTGTCGTCCTCATCAGCCTTCCTGAAGTCTGCAGCAGCAAAAGATGATAGCACCTCATCTCCGCAGAATTTTCCAAACAGAAACTCCCTTGAGGTTCTTCTGGGACACACAGCTGCGCAGTCCGCAAAGTTTACGTATATGTTGTCGGTTACATTCATCCTCACAATGTAACTTGCAATGTTCTTTATAAGAGGCTCTTTGAATATCTCTTCAAATCCGCTTCCCTTAAGGGCATCAGCCATAAGATACAGCGCGCCGAACAGGCACAGCCCCGCATGGGAGTAGTACTGCGCTCCCTCGTTGCAGCACCCGTCATCACCGTATTCATCAAGGAAGAAATCCAGTGATATCGCAGCACTCTCAAGATACTTCGTCAGCTCTTTTTCCTCAAAAAAACCTGCCGGTCTTGTAAGAGAGCAGATCAGCACGTTCTGAACGATCCAGGGAGTCCAGTTGCACATAGGCTGCTTTCCGTCGCCCATCCACCAGAAATGCTCCGTGGTGTAGGGGATGAATATCCGCTCCTGCAAAGTCCTATCGATGACGTCACTAATACCGGAGCTCTTTTCCCTGATGGCAGGCCTTAAAAGGTATTCCGCAAGCGCAATGAGTGCTCCCGTTTCTGCGGCAAACAGATCAATTACAGGGTGCAGAACGTCGGGCATCTCCTGCTGCTTCTGGTCTCTGACGTGTGTGTTATGGGCAGGAAGGCACCAGGAACTCTCTGACAGTATGAGGTAAATTCCATCAAGGATATCTGGCAGAAACTGACCTTTGTTCTCAACAAGCTCAGCCATTACAAGGCTGCAGAGCTTTCTCCTTCTGGAAAAATACAGTTCCTCAAACCTTACCCTGTTTCCGTTTTTTGAAAATTCCAGATAGTCTGACAGAAGGATAACTGACCAGGGCTCTTTATCAGCTCTTTTGCCCTCATTAATAAGCTTCTCCTTAAGGTCTGCCGGAAGCGTCTCATAAATCTTCCTCTGCGAAATATCAGGACACAAAGAAAACGCGCACAATGAGCGCGTTTTCTGAAAGTAGTCGTATACTAGATGCCTTTGAGAAATCTCTTTTACCATCTGATCATCCCTTTACTGCACCGGTTGTGATGCCGGCAACGAAGTACTTCTGAAGTGAAATAAACACGATAAATACCGGTATTAATGATAACACAGATGCTGCCATGATAAGACCATATTCAGCGGAATACTGTGAAATGAACATCTTCAGTCCGATCTGCAATGTCTTCTTGGACTCAGTGGTCAGGTAAATGAGTGGTCCAAGGAAGTCGTTCCAGGTGTTAACGAAGGTAAAGATGATCAGTGTTGAAAGTGCCGGCTTTGAAAGCGGGAGCATGATCTTAGCGTAGATCTCGTACTCGCTCATACCATCGATCCTGGCTGCTTCGCATAGTGAATCCGGGATTCCCTCATAGAACTGCCTCATCAGGAAAACTCCGAAGGCTGAGAAAGCCTGAAGTATGATGATTGCAAGGTGTGTGTCTGCAAGGCCGAGGCTTCTCATGAACATGAACTGAGGAACCATGTAAACCTGCCATGGTACAGCGATCGTAGCAACATATGCAAGGAATAAAAGATCTCTTCCCTTAAACTCCAGTTTCGCAAATGCGTAAGCTGCAAAGCTTGAAGTGAACAGCTGAAGCAGTGTAACGATAAGCGTGAGCTTTGCTGTATTTAATGTAAACTTTGCAAGAGGGATCTTGGTCCAGATGTCAATGTAGTTCTGCCATCTGGGCGCCTTTGGTATCCACTCGAAGGGAATTACGAATACGTCCTTGTTAAACTTCAGCGATGCGGAGATCATCCACAAAAACGGCACGAGCATCATCAGTGCCAGAAGGATAAGCAGCGCATATATTATGATATTTCCGATTATGCGATTATTCTTTTTGCTCTTCACGATTATTCCTCCCCGTCAGTCGTTAGCGTAATTCTTCTCACCCCTGAACTGGATGAGTGTAACAACAAGAACTATGGCAAAGAGCACCAGTGCTGATGCAGAAGCTCTTCCCAGCTTCCAGTTTCTGAAAGCCTCCTCGTAGATGTAGTAAACAAGAACGATAGCGCTCTTATTAACAACACCGTTTGAGCCTCCTGCCAGCATATAAACAATGTCATATACCTTGAAGCAGTTGATAGTAAGCATGATAGTTACAAAGAATGTGGTGGGCTTGAGCTGAGGAACAGTTATGTTGACAAACTTCTGCCATGCATTTGCTCCGTCCAGGGAAGCTGCTTCATAGAGATCCTCACTGATTCCCTGAAGTCCCGCCAGATAAATAACCATATAATAACCCATATTCTTCCATACGGAGAACATGATAATTGTCAACATTACAGTACTTGATGACGCAGCCCACTTAAGAGGCTGTGCATGAAATACATTCATAAGGAGCTGATTCACGATACCGCCCTTAGCCGGTGTAAAGAGCATGTTCCAGACAGCGGCAACAGCAACCAGTGAAGCAACATAAGGGAAGAAGGCAACAGTTCTGAAAAAGCTCTTTCCCTTTATCTTCTGGTTTAGAAGAATAGCAAGTGCCAGCGCCATGACCAGAGTTATGGGCACTGTGAATATACTGTAAATGATTGTGTTTTTAAGAGCAGATGTAAATCTCTCGTCTGCAAAGATCTGCGTGAAGTTGCTAAGACCAACAAACTTCATCGCATTACTTCCGTCCCACTCGGCAAAAGACATAAGCAGGGCCAGGATTATAGGTCCAAGGGTAAATACTGCAAACCCTATAAAGTTCGGTGCGATAAATGAATAGGCAACCAGATTTCTTTTCCTCTGGCGTCTCTTCATATTCTGTTCCATAGCAGTTAGTTCTGCAGCCATGTGTGTTTCCTCATTTTCTTTTTTTCCTAAAAAGAGCACTTGAATTAGGGCTTTCCTGAAATTCAAGTGCTCCTTCTTTTTGGTATCTGATTATAATTTATTACTGAGCAAGAACTGCCTGAACACCTTCGTTCATTGCAGCGATACCATCATCAACACTTACTTCCTCGTTCATGATAAGGTCGTGCTGCTCGTTGAGAACTGTCTCGATCTCAGATGACTTGTCGTTTGCAGGCATCTCAAGATATGTGTGGCTTGTCATAAGAGCTTCCTTGGAAGCTTCATCTGTTGGGAAGCCATCCATTGATGCGATGATGTCAACGATAGTCTTGTTTGTCATAGCAGGGATGTTACCTGTAGAAGCCATAACCTCTGCACCCTCAGCGCCACTTACAAACTTAACGAAATCCCAAGCTGCATCCTTGTTAGGAGCTGATGTAGGAACTGCAAGAGCTGTGATTGTTGAAAGAGTTGATCCTGCCTCAACACCGTCAGCGTGAGGATACTTAACAATACCCCAGTTTGTGCAGTCTGTGTACTCACCGTCTTTGATCTTCTGGATAAGTGTTGCGATGAACCATGATCCCATGTTCATTGTAGCTACGTTACCCTGAGCAAATGCTGCTGAGTAGTGAAGTCCCTGTGTCTTAAGTGTTGCATAATCCATGCATACACCGTCTTTCTGCTGATTAAGAACCATCTCGTAGTAAGGCTTTGTGAAGTCGTACTCGCCATCAACGATGGTGTGCTTGCCATCAAGGATACCATCGAGCTGGATTGTTGATCTCCATGTGTGGTAGTGAGATCCGTAAACCTCAGCACCGGGTGTTGTATCTGTTACGCTTCTTGCAAGCTTGTCGTACTCTTCCCATGTCATGTCATTTGTAGGATAGTCAACGCCTGCCTTGTCAAAGATGTCCTTGTTGTAGAAAAGAACCCAGATATCTGATCTGAAAGGAAGCTCATAGAGGTTTCCGTCGATAGTAACCTGATCTGTTACTCCGTTGTAGAGTGAAAGATCAACTCCGTCTGCTGCGATGCGGTCGTTAAGGGGCTCAAGAACACCCTTGTTAACCAGTGATACGTAGCCTGGAACATCCTTGATTGTTACTACGTCGAAGTCTGAACCTGCTCCTGAAAGCTGTGTTCCAAGAACTGTGCTGTAATCTGTAGATCCAAGGTCAACCATCTCAATGGTTACATTTGGATGAGCTGCTGTATAAGCGTCGATAAGTGGCTGATAGTATACTGTGCTGGATACATCCCAAAGTGCCCACTTAAGTGTTACGGGCTCATCTGATGTAGCCTCTGTTGTCTCAGCTGCTGCCTCTGTTGTCTCAGCAGGAGCTGCCTCAGGCTGTGCCTGTGTCTCTGTCTGTGTTTCTGCTGCGGGTGCCTGCTCTGCTGCAGCTCCGCAACCTGTGATGCTTGCAACGACAAGTGTCATAGCAAGTAAAGAGCTAAGAATTCTCTTTTTCATGTTAACCTCCCTCTTAAGGTGCCGTCACATGGACGACGTGTTTGTTATACACATAGTTTATATTTTGTTAATAAATGAATGAATGTACATTCTTTAACTCTTGTTGTCAAAAAAATGCAATTTTTTTATATAAAATTGTATTTTCTTTATTTACCCACTGCTCTAATATATACCTATGCATAGCAAAAAACACTCTATTCGTAACAAAATCGTTATATGGGCAGTGGGGTTTGCCCTCATCATAGCTCTTGCTGTCGCAGCATCAAGCTATGTTCTCTCTGCGCGTTATCTTCGGGAAAACCAGCAGCAGTCTGCACTTACTAATATCCATATCCTTGGCAACGACCTGGATTCTGACATCAATACAGTGATCACCTTCTCTAACTGGATATGCCTCGACAGCACCATCAGCAACTATCTGCGCACCGTGGACAGAGCCTATTCGCAGGACGTTCAGTCCGGTAAAAAGCTCTCCCTCAGCGTCTGGAACCACCTCAACAATGAGTTCAACATTGTCGGCGTAAGAAATGCCGTGACCAGGGTAGTGATCTCAACTCCCGCTGGCACACAGTTCCTTCAGTGTGTCTCCGGCGGAAACGACCAGTCTGTAACTGATGTTCCTATGACCATCATGGATACTTCTTTTTTTGATGATCTGATCACAGCTTCGGATTTTAAATGGAACGGCTTCTATGCCAATCCCTTAAGCCGCGGCGGCAATCCGAAGGTTCTTCCTATTATAAGGCCAATCTACAGCTCCTCATCATCGGCCCTTATCGGATGGGTCTACATGGACATTCCGATCTCTGTTATAACAGATTCGCTCAGGAGCTTTGTTCTTACCAAGGACGATGCCCTGTATATCACCTTCAGCCGTGGCATTACCTACAGATACACAGGATCTGATCTGGTAAAAGAGTCTGTTCCCGAAGGCGCCATTTCCTATCGCCTTCCCGATACAGGATGGACTCTTTCCTATCTGCCATCAAGAACGGCGCTTATAGACAGGATGCGCTCCTATCAGCTGCTTATCGTTGTCATCTCTTTGGTCATTCTCTTTGCCGGGATCCTGCTGAGTATATCCTTACAGCAGACGATCACAAAGCCTGTTGGAAGACTTATCAGTCGCCTGGATAAGATAGGACAGGGTGATTTTTCAAGAGATGAGAAGATTGAGTGGAATAACGAGCTGGGCGAGATCGGAAGAGGCATCAACAATCTCTCCGAGAACGTATCTGATCTGATGGACAAAAGACTTCTCGACGAAAAGGCAAGGCACGACCTTGAATATCAGATCCTGCAGTCCCAGATAAATCCTCACTTTTTGTACAACACCTTAAATACCATCAAGTGGATGGCCACCATACAGGGATCTGAGGGAATCGCAGATATGTCCACATCTCTTTCCCGTCTGATGAAGAACATATCAAAGAGCAACGAGGATCTTATCCCCATCGGCGATGAATTCTCGCTGGTGGATGACTATTTTACCATTATGAAATACCGCTACGGCGGAACCATTGATCTGGAATATATAACCGATGACGAGGTCCTGCTCAAGCAGCGCATCAACAGATTCTCACTCCAGCCCATAATAGAAAATGCCATCTTCCACGGCATTGAGCCCAAGGGCAGCGCAGGCAGGATCACCATCCATACCTATAAAAAAGATGACAATGTTATAATAGATGTCACAGACAACGGTGTTGGAATGACAAAAGACGCCATAGCGGATGTTCTATCCGGCGCCAGCCAGACCAGCACAGAGTTCTTCAGACAGATCGGTGTCTACAACGTTAATGAACGCATTAAATATACCTTTGGGGAAAACTACGGCATCTCGATCGAGAGTGAGCCCGGAGTTTACACAACCATGAGATTTACTCTCCCGTTTGTACCTCCTTTGGAAGCCTATGTATAAATCTATCAAATTGGAGTTTTTGAATTAATGTACAGATTACTTATCGTGGATGACGAGCCTCTCGTACAGATTGGACTTAAAAGCATGCTGGCAAAAGAGCTGGCAGACAAAATAGAAGTTGTGGGAACTGCTTCCAACGGGCAGGAGGCCTGGGACATCATCTCTCAGAATCCTCCGGACATTGTTATTGCTGATATCAGAATGCCCGTGATGACAGGTCTTGAGCTTTTGGGAAAATCTCACAACAAGTACGGCTCTGTCCCAGCATTTATAATGCTTACTGCTTATGAAGAATTTGAGATGGCTAGACAGGCGATCGTCTATGACGCCGTGGATTACCTTGTCAAAATAGAGCTTAATCCGCAAACTCTCTCCTCTGCTATAAACAAAGCAATCCAGAGAGTTGATGAAGTCAAGCCTGCAGCTTCTGCCAAGGACCTTGGAAGCGCCGGATCTTTAGAAGATCTCAGGCAGAAGTTTATGTTAAGGCTCTTTAATCATCTGATAAGCTCAGAGGAAGACCTTATAAATGAAGCAAGAACGCTGAACCTGTCCTTTGACTCTAACCGCTATATCGTGGTGTTTGGCGAAATCTCATCTGACCAGGCTCATTCCGGTGAAGCATTTACTCCTGAAGCTCTCGATATCTACAACTCGAGCATCAGTATGGCAAAAGAGATCATCTCACGCCATGCACCCTGTCAGATCGTATCCATTGACCTGCAGCATTTTGCAGTTGTCTTTTCCTTCACTGAGGACACTCCTGTAGCGGGAACAATGGACCTTATCACAGAGGCCCTCGAGAACGCCAGGACAATGATCACCAGTTACTTTAAGGGATCCCTGACCTTTGGTATCGGCTCTGCCGTATCAACTCCCATGGATATTTCAGTGTCTTTTGATGAAGCAAAAACCGCACAGCAGCAGGCAGATGTCGCTCAGCCCATAAGGCTCTTTAGCCATATCGTCGGCTCAAATCGCCGTTCCGGCAAGGACAAGCTCATCTGTGCAATCCAGGAGTACATCGATGAAAACCTGGGCGGTAAACTCCAGCTCGGAGAAGTCGCCGAAGTATTTGGCCTCTCCCCGGCTTATCTGTCAGTTCTTTTTAAGAAAAATACGGAAACAGGCTTTTCTGAATACGTCTACACCAAGAAAATTGACAGGGCAAAAGAGATGCTCCTGTCCGGTGATATGAAGATATATGAAGTTGCCGATGCTCTTGGGTTTGAGTCAGCGTATTACTTCTCAAAGGTGTTTAAGAAAGTTGATGGGCACAGCCCAAGAGAATATATTCAGAGCAAGAGCGATATGTAAGCCACAAAAATAAGCGCCACATCCGAAGATGTGACGCTTTTATTTTTTTTACTTATCAATCCTCGAAGATCAAAGCTTAGGGCCGGCTGCAACAAGTGCCTTACCAGCGTCATTGCCTTCATACTTCTTGAAGTTCTTTATGAATCTCTCTGCAAGATCCTTAGCCTTAGCTTCCCACTCAGAAGCATCAGCGTATGTATCTCTAGGATCAAGGATTGCAGGATCAACTCCGGGAAGAGATGTAGGAACTTCGAAATCGAAGATCGGGATCTTCTTGGTCTCAGCCTTGAGAACATCACCGCTAAGGATAGCATCGATGATACCACGAGTATCCTTGATGGAGATTCTCTTGCCTGTTCCGTTCCAACCTGTGTTTACAAGGTAAGCCTTAGCGCCGGATTTCTGCATCTTCTTAACGAGCTCCTCACCGTACTTTGTAGGATGAAGCTCAAGGAATGCCTGACCGAAGCATGCTGAGAATGTAGGTGTAGGCTCTGTGATTCCTCTCTCTGTTCCGGCAAGCTTAGCTGTGAAGCCTGACAGGAAGTAGTACTGTGTCTGCTCAGGTGTCAGGATTGATACAGGAGGAAGTACTCCGAAAGCATCAGCTGACAGGAAGATTACGTTCTGAGCTGCAGGACCTGAAGATGTAGGATGTACGTTAAGAACGATATTCTTAATGTGGTTGATAGGATATGATACACGAGTATTCTCAGTAACGCTCTTATCATCAAAGTCGATCTTGCCTGCGCCATCAACTGTTACGTTCTCA
>JAFSTR010000128.1 GCA_017445665.1 Butyrivibrio sp.
AAACATGATGCTATATGAATAAACATAAATTATTTATAACTATTTATTTGGCGCCTTTTAATGGCGCAGAAACGGAGAAGATTTGAGAGAAAAATACGAGACACTTAAACTTAATGACCTTAGAGAGATTGCGAAGTCACGTGGTATAAAAAGCGTAGCTTCTCTTAAGAAGGCAGAGATCATCGACCTTATGTGTGAAATGGATGAAAAGGCTGCCAAGGAGAATGAGAAGGCTAAGGCTAAGGCAAAAGAGGGTGATGGCGCTGACAATAAGCCTGCAACCAGCAGTGCCCGTCGCAAGAAGAATATTGTTGTAATGAACAACACAAAGGGCGGCGAAGAAAAGTCAGAGGACAAACCAAAGAGTGCAAAGGCTTTTGAAGAAAAGAAGGGGGCTGATAAGCCTTCTGAGGACAGACCAAAGAGCGATAAGGCTGCTGAGACTTCCGGCAGGGAAGAGGCACCTGAAGAAGTGGCTGACGGAGATGAGGCTGATGGAATCCTTGAGGTTATGCAGGACGGATACGGCTTTATCAGATGTGAGAACTATCTCCCCGGTGAAAACGATGTCTATGTTGCACCGAGCCTTATCAGAAAGTTTAACCTTAAGACCGGTGATATCTTAAAGGGAAGATGCAGAGCCAAGAAAGATACAGACAAGTTTGCAGCTCTTTTGAGACTTGATTCTGTTAATGGATACAGACCTGAAGTAGCTATGGGAAGATGGAACTTTGAGAATATGACACCTATTTTCCCAAATTCCAGGATCAAACTTGAGCAGCCGGGCAGCAGCGTAGCTATGAGGATCATGGATCTTATAAGCCCTATCGGTAAGGGACAGAGAGGTATGATCGTATCACCTCCTAAGGCAGGTAAGACAACTCTCCTTAAGGATGTGGCCAAGTCAATCCTTAAGAGCGATGCAAATATTCACCTTATCATTCTTCTTATCGATGAGAGACCTGAGGAAGTAACAGATATCAAGGAGTCCATTGAGGGACCAAATGCAGAGGTTATCTATTCAACATTTGACGAGCTTCCCGAGCACCACAAGAGAGTAGCTGAGATGGTTATGGAGCGTGCCAAGAGACTTGTTGAGCATGGTAAGGATGTAGCAATCCTTCTTGACTCCATCACAAGACTTACACGTGCTTACAACATTGTTGTTCCTCCTTCAGGAAGAACACTTTCAGGTGGTCTTGATCCTGCGGCTCTTCATATGCCTAAGAAGTTCTTCGGCGCAGCCAGAAACATGAGAGAGGGCGGATCACTTACAATCCTTGCCACAGCTCTTATTGAGACAGGCTCTAAGATGGACGATGTTATTTATGAGGAATTCAAGGGAACAGGTAACATGGAAATGGTTCTCGACAGAAAGCTCCAGGAAAAGAGAATCTTCCCGGCTATCAATATTCCTAAGTCCAGCACAAGAAGAGAGGATCTTCTTCTTGCACCGGATGAACTTGCAGCTATCAATGGCCTCAGAAAGGGATTCAATGGAATGAAGGCTGACGAAGCTGTTGATCAGTGTATCAATCTCTTTTCCAAGACCCGCAACAATGCTGAGTTCGTACGCATGGTTGAGAAGCAGATCAGATATTGATAATTGTAAAATAATTCCGTCTTTTGCTTAATGCAAAAGGCGGAATTTTTTCTGCGTTTTTCGCGTAAATACTGCAATTTCTTTATGGTCAAAGCCGTACGGATATTGTATAATACAAGGAGTTGATTTTTGGAGGTAATGGCTATGCCTATAATGTCAGTTATCAAAAATACTTCTATCGGCAATTCGCTGTGTGCAAAGGTTCCCTATGAAGATTTTAATATTGGTTCACAGCTGATAGTTGCGGAGTATGAAGAAGCGCTGTTCATGAAGGACGGCGTCATTGAAGAGGTCTTTGGACCGGGTAAGTATACACTTACAACAGAGAATTATCCTTTTTTAACAAAGTTTGTATCAAAGCTGGTATCCGGCGGAACAAGCGCCTACAGCTGTAAAGTTTATTATATCAACAAGTCTCATCATCTTGAGCTTAAATGGGGTACAGGTACACCGATAAGAGTTATCGATCCTGTATGGGGCATTGAAGTGCATGTTCAGGCGAGAGGTGCTTATTCCGTAATTGTAAAGGACGGAAAGAAGTTCTTCCTTAAGTTTGTGGGAGCAAGTGCCAATGCTGTAGAGCAGGATATCGTCAAGAATTTCAGATCTGCTTTCATTCAGAACATCACAGACGGTCTTGCTGAGTATCTCGTATCCAAACAGGATGAAGTTCTTGTTACCTGTAACAAGAAGAAACAGCTGGCTGATGACATGCTTCCTATTCTCAATAACATTCTTGATGAATACGGAATGGAGCTTGTCAATTTTTATATTGAGTCTATTGAGGTACCTGAGGATGATCCATGCATGACAAGGATCAGAGAACTGAGGATCCAGCGTCAGGAGAAGATGTTCGAACGTGAACAGTTTGGCGCAGATGAGAGGCTCAGGTACAACTTAAGACGTGAATCTTCTGAGGCTGACCGCTATGTATCAGGCCAGATGGCTCAGGCAGATTACGAGCGTATGACTATTCGTGACCAGGATGGCAACAACGGATGGGCAAGACAGGAATATGCGGATATTCTTAAGTCTGCTGCAAACAATGATGGTATGGGCGGCGCCTTTACAAGTGCAGGAATGGGGCTTGCAGTGGGCGGAGCTATGGGCAATATGATGGGCGCTTTGATGAACGGCGCAGAAGGAAACGGCCCTCTCG
>JAFSTR010000129.1 GCA_017445665.1 Butyrivibrio sp.
ACCATAGTCAAATTCATGGTTTCCGAGAGTAGCGATATCGTAACCTGCTGCATTCATTGAAGTGATCGCATCAAGTCCCTTTGTTGTGCTAACATAAGGAGTTCCCTGTGAGAAATCTCCGGCATCAACAAGAATAACCTCCGCTCCTCTCTTCTGGAAATTCTGCTTAACAGAAGCGATGTAAGCATAGCGTCCGATGGCACCATGAACATCATTGGAATGAAGGATGATGGTCTTGCCTGTAAGGTCGGCAGGAACATCAGCTATTGTCCTGATATCCTGAGCTGTGTTCACAGCGTAGGATGTCAAGGATGTTACATTGGCAGTAAGTACAAGAGCCAATGCCAGCAGAGCAGTTAATACACTTTTAAAAACTCTTACTTTTTTCATTAACACTTTCCTCCTAAAAAATAATAGTGAACTGCAATATCTATTATATAATTCTGTAAGCACAATTTAAACAGTTATCTGATATAATTAAATCAGTTACAATTGTGCATATTTACCACAAAGACGAGGTGCCGATATGATAATGACAATTCCTGAAGGAACTATTATTCTCAAAGAAGGCGAAGTAAACATGGACATGTACAAAATAATTACCGGCTCTGTAGAAGCATACAGCGGTTATGGAACGGAGAAGGAATCAATCCTTGGAATCATGAGCAAGGGACAGTATTTTGGTGAGATCGGTCTTTTCTCACAAAAGCCTTCCATCTATACAATTGTAGCTTTTTCCGACGTAGCAGTTATGAGGATCACCATGAATGAACTGGATGATTATATAAGGAACAATCATCATGACATTTATGAGATCATGCACAGAATGGCAGAAACAATGTACAACATGAAGTACTCCATGGATATGGTCATGGATGACATGCAAAAGGTCAGAGAAGACCGTTCTGCCAGTCAGTACAAAGCTTTCTTTGCCAAGCAGTTTGCCAAATACAATGTACAAAGAGATTTTCCGGATTCTATGCATAATATAAGGTAGTGGCGTTTTGTCACTACCTTGCTTTTTTTATTGGTATCAGCAGATCTTCCGGCACGAAGAGTTTCCCCATTCCGATGCCAAGATCGATCTTTGGTTTGTTGGCTCCGTGGAAATCAGATCCTCCGCTTATAAGCAGATCATATTTAGCCGCAAGTTCTTTTATCCGGCGCTCCTCTGAGGGACTGTAGGTAGAATATATCGCTTCTATTCCCTTAAGTCCTGCGTTCTTAAGCCTTGCTACCAGTGCATCGAGCTTCCTGTCACTTAAGTGATACAGTATCGGATGGGCAAGCACAGGCACTCCCCCGGCTTCCAGCACATAAGAAATGGCTTCTTCAGGAGAAATCTTCTCTCTTTCCACATAGTAGGGGCAATTATCTCCGATGTATTTATCAAATACCTCGTTCCTGCTTTTTGCATATCCCCTGTCCACCATGAACTTGGCATAGTGAGCCCTTGTGAGCACAGCTCCGGGAAAAGAGCCTGTCAGCTCCTCATAGGATATTGGTATGCCGGCTTCTTCTGAAAGCTTTCTGCACATCTTCTTATTTCTGACCGTGCGCGAATCTATAAACTGTCCCAGCTTTTTCTTAAATTCCTCGTTGTGATGATCTATATAAAGTCCGACAATGTGGACATCCTTGCCCTCTTCCACAGTAGAAAATTCTATTCCCGGAACAAACTCCATATCCGGATAGTTTTCTTTTACATAGGTTGATGCTTCATCAAGTCCGTCAACGGTATCATGATCGGTCAGTGCTATCGCTGCAAGATTCTTTTCATGGGCATAGTCCATAAGCTCTTTTACCGAATAGGTTCCATCCGAACAGTTTGAATGTGTATGTAAGTCGATTCCCCTCATGCTTAATCCTCCAACATCCCTATTCTATCACAAAAAAGAGAACCACCCGTAATCGGATGGTTCCCTTAAAGATCATTTTAATGATCAATTATTTGTTTCTTGTCTCTTTGTAAGCCTTGATAGCAGCATCAACGCCAGCCTTAAGACCCTCAAGACCTGCCTTAGCAACGTCAGCTGACTGCTCAGCAAGCTCCTTAGCGATCTCCTCAGCCTTCTTAGCAGCCTCTTCAAGCTTAGCCTTTGTCTCGTCATCTACGAAAGACTTAGACTCTGATCCGCACTTATCGCACTTCTTTTCAGCCTTCTCAGCAATAGCAGCCTGAGCAGCAGCAAGTCTTGCAACAGGTACACGGAATGGTGAGCATGATACATAGTCAAGTCCGATTCTGTGGCAGAACTCAACTGATGAAGGATCTCCACCGTGCTCTCCGCAGATACCTACGTGAAGTGAAGGATTTACAGGCTTACCAAGCTTGAGTGACATCTCCATAAGCTTACCAACACCTGTCTGGTCAAGCTTAGCAAATGGATCGTTCTCAAAGATCTTGGTGTCATA
This sequence comes from Butyrivibrio sp., assembly GCA_017445665.1. Taxonomy (GTDB): domain Bacteria; phylum Bacillota; class Clostridia; order Lachnospirales; family Lachnospiraceae; genus Butyrivibrio. The sequence continues at coordinate 2,416 of JAFSTR010000129.1, forward strand.
GTATGCATTCAGGAACTTACCAGCGTCATCA
>JAFSTR010000130.1 GCA_017445665.1 Butyrivibrio sp.
CGTAATAGTTTGCAGCAAGCAGGGGATCAGGATGATCCTCATGATCTCTGCAGGAGAGATACTCAAATCTACTGAGGTCAGCCGACGAGATATAACGTGTACTCTCGCTGTCTCTGTAATCGTCGAAGTTGCTCGCCATGATAAGCTTTATTTTCTTTGCCATTCCAGCCAGACGGTAAGGATGCTGGTCTGCATCACAGGTACCACGAAGCCTAGAGACGGCATTATCGATATCGTTCGCAATCTGAACCTCTGAGTATCCACCGTACCTTCCGGTTTCCTTGTCCTGTCTTCTAGAAAGGGCTTCACTTACGGCTCCGTTAAGTTCGTCGTAATATTGCGGGACTATGGCTTTTTCACCAGAAAAGAGCATGCCATATACCTCTTCTCTATGGATATCAAGCATTATCCTTCTGAACATAGCGCCATAGATGTGGAAGCCTTTACTGTTACGCAGCTCCTTAAAGCAATCGCTGAAGTTCGCGCAGAATTCACTCTCGACTTTCGCCTTTGTGGCTGCGTTGACGCCCTTGAGCGGATGCTCAGGATCAACAGGGAAGGTCACATGGGCTAGGCTGTACTCATCGTCGTGATCTGTGTATGTTTCTAGCCTCATGACCTCGTCGAGGCTTGGGTTTTGTTGTTGAGTTTTGGGGGTGGTGGTGGGATAATAGGGATGTGGGAGATGTGGGAGAGAGAACGGGAGCATCACGGATAGCATCACGGGAGCATCACGGGGAGAGGGGGTTGGGAGAGGTTTGATGATGGCTTGTGTTTTAGCTTATGAGTTAAATGACAGGCTGGGGAGGATGGGATATACTGGTGGGTGACGCTGGATGTGATTGGAGATTTGGATATACCTCCTGTTGGATAGAGGACGGTTTTCGTCCCGGGGACGACAGACTGGATGTCCAGCTACACTAGGATAATACAGGAGAGATGATTACCTAAGGAGGTGCCGACATGAACACAGCGGGAGAGATGTCTACAAAATACAAAGCTACAGTTAGTATGTTGCGGCTACTCACAGACGATGAGCTGGACGCTATTCAGTCAGTAGCAAAAGTATTTATATCTGTAAAAAAAAATGACAATCCTTTTAGTCCAAAGACAGAAGATGAACTATGGGCTTCTGTTGAGGAGGGTTTAAAGCAGGCTGATGAGGGGATATACGAGGATGCCGAAACTGTAGAAGCTGAGATAATGGAAGAGCTGGCCATATGAAGAAGTATACAGTTTCGGTTACTAAGGAGGCTCGGGGAAAGCTGAGAAAATACCTCAAATACCTCAAGGATGTGAAGAAAAATTCCCAGGCTGCGAAGAGCGTTATGCAAGATTTTCGTGAAACCCGAAAAGAACTTGAGCTAGTCGCAGGCAGCCTCAAGGAGCCTGATAACACCAAGCTGCGCCAGGCAGATGTGAAAAGAATTAATTTTAAGAGGCACAGCTATTTTCTTTTATACAAAATCGAGGACAGTAAAGCCATAATCGTAACAATGGTTCACAGTTTGGAGGATCCTGATACGTATCTGAGCTAAGACTCAGGGATTACAGATGTAAAGTGTATGTGTGTAGTGGTGATCGGGCGATGGTTACCCACACCGTTAGAACCTAGGATCCCGAGAGTATGAGCATTGGATTTATGGTGGAAAAGTTAGACTTGCGGTCTTCAGGCACAGGCTGACTGGCAAGCCGGAAAGCTTGTAAATACGGGCTTTGCAAACTACTGTCTGTCGAGCCGCCCCTATATATTAATCGTTTTTAAACTTTTCTTTCCTTCCGGAGGCGGCGTAGCCGCTCCTCCGGAAAGAAAGAAAAGTTTATCTTGTATGTCTGTTGGGTTCACTTTACCACCATTCCCTCCCTTATCTTTGAGCGGGAGGTAAGTCATAAGCACCTGCTGCCGGCCTCATGGCTGAGAGTCAGCACCGTCAAGTTTCTTCCTTCTATAGTAGACACCCTCTGGGTGCTCAAGCCGATTATGAGCCTCGATGTCCGCAAACTCAAGGTGTATATCATCAGCAACCAACATTCTTTCCAGATCATTCTTCAGCAGATCCTCATTAAAAGGCGTGAAGAACACGTTAAACAACGCCTCAAGCATCATATCACGCTTCTTTGCTTTTACCTCTTCATCCGATACATATGGATCTGAGTCTGTAGTACCACTCATCGTCTGAGCTGAAAGATAATCAACGTAATCCTGCCGCTGGTCATCAATTTGCTTTTGGATGTCCTTAAAGCGAGGTGCATGCTTGTATGTGTCGTCTGCTGAGTTCTTTCTAACGTAATCATAAAGGCTCTTTTCAGCAAGTATGGTCAGCTTCTGAAACTCTGTATAATACATACATTTACGGCGTGTCTGCGGGTTGACCATGACAGTACCTTTGTCGATAAGCCCAGCGTTCTCAAGAGACCGCCTGACCTTCTGATAGTAGGTCCTGCGGTTCTTCACAGGGTCAACTAGGCTGAACTCCTTTATTATGCTGTCAGTCATTTCTTCGATTGTATACATTCCATCCATAAAAAAGTCTCCTTTCACGCTATTTGAATATCAGACTATCATTTTGTATCTTAGGAAGCGCTGTCAAGTGTCCCTGCGGCGCGAGATGTTAACCAGAGCGCCCATCTGTATATTACAATACCACGACCCGCGCATGCAGTCAAGAATTATATTTACAAATATACATTTAGTAGTTGACAAATATACATATAATTGATAAACTCTCTGTAGAGTCAAGAGTAAGGCAGGCGTCTTACAGAAAGGAGGATAAAAGAAAAAGAGCGTTGGAAGATACCAACACCCCATTCCACGAAGCATGCTCCGTATAATCTATCGCAAAACCATTATACTTCAGGCTTGCCCCACACTTCAAGGGGAAAATCTCCAACCATTCATGTGGTCACCACCACAACTGCACCTTGATAACTGAATACAGAAGCAACTGATGATCATAGTTTCAATGGTGGTCGTTAAGCCACCAAGAGGTGTTTATCATGCTTACAAAGATTACAGGCAAGATTATTAGAGCCGTCAAGGCTGTGATCTACGGTCCTGAAGGCATCGGCAAGGGGAAAAAAGAGTATAATAGGAGCCATGAAGAGAGGAACATTAACACAAAACAAGGTGCACTTACGCGACCATGAATACAAGACAGTCAGCATACTGCTTGAAAATGGATATGACGTTGAACTGATACCACCCTCGCAAATTAAGGGATTGCGTATGCCCGATATTATGATGTGTGGAGCTCCTTGGGAAATAAAATCCCCTGAAGGCGATGGAAGAAATACAGTACAGAACACCATGCAGAATGCAGCGGGACAAGCTCGAAATATCATAATTGATTTGAGACGATGTAAGATGTCTGAAGAGACTGCTATCAAGAAGTTTGAGCAGGAATTTCTTAAGTCAAAGCATGTAAAGAAACTAAAAATCATCAAGAAAAGCACCTTGGAAATTCTTGACTTTTCCAAGAAATAAGCCTACAATGACAGTACAAGGTGTGGGTCTGCATTGGACATATGCGGTTCGCCACACCATTTTTTTATCCGTTGTAGCACATTTGAGCAGGCTTTATCATGATTTTGATTTTATTCTCATTTATGATAAAATAGTCTACAGGAAGTCGGAAGGTGAGCGTGATTCACCCGACCCGGCGAAATTAGTTAGCTATAAGAATAGCCGTCCGGTCTCGCTAAAGTCAGGACGGC
>JAFSTR010000131.1 GCA_017445665.1 Butyrivibrio sp.
CAACGATAATAAGGATTACCTCGACTGTTCCCATTCCTCCCTCATCGTTCCAGAAGCGCTTAACACCTCCCGCTACTTTCTTTCCTAAATTCTTTACTGCATTTATCATTTGTTTTTCCTCCGTTTTCTTATTTGTTTTTTGATCAAAATGCCATGTATGCCGGTATCATGATCACGATCATTACTATCACCAGCATTATTATCATGGGCAGAAGAAGCTTTGTTCCCGCTTCTTCACCCGCTTTACGCACTCTGTCCATCCTCTCGTCAAAGGCTTTTTTGGATTCCTCCTGTAAGAGCTTAAGCAGCTCCGAGTTTCCCTTTCGCAGGTTCTGCGACAAAAGTGTCGTAAGTCTTGTGTACTGCTGCCCGCTGCACCTAAGTCCGAAATGTTCATAGACACTTCCCTCCGATGTGCCGGCGCCAAGCTCTCTTCCAGCTCTTAAGACCTCCTCGTAGAGATATTTCTTTTCACCGGTATTTCTTTTCTTTCTTTCATAAGCACTTCCCAGCTTTTCAAAGATATTTCTCATGGTCATTCCCGCCCCAAGGTAGAGTACGATCTGAGATACAAACTGAGGATAGTCCCCAAGCATCTGCTCGTTTCTTTCTTCCATTGCCTTTTTCAGCTCTTTATCCTTAAGAACGTAGGATGCTGCACTTCCTATCAGCGTCAGCATAAGAAGAAGCATACTGTTGTCAGTGACTTTTTCCGACCAGACGATCCCGCCCTGCTCATAGCTTTTCGGCAGAGCAATCTCCTCATTTTCCTGTGAGTTCTCATCCGCTTTTGATAAAAGATCTTTTATCTCCAGATACGCCCGCTCAGCCGGCGAAAGAACCCTTGGCTTTATCTGCGCGCAAAAAGCCTGCTGCCACCGAAGGTCCTTATAGCTGTATGTGGCGGACAGATTTACCAGTGCGCCTTCCTTTGGGATCATCTCCTCTATAAGCTCTCCGTCAAAATGAATGACTTCCAGGTTGTCGATCTTCCAGCTGATATCGAAGGGATATCCCTCAATTCTCTCGATCAGGTCAAGGTCGCTCCTGACATCATCAAAGCTCTCGTTTTCTTTTAGAACTATTCCTTCAAGTTTTTCTGAAGCTTCTTCAAACAGCGCCTGTGCTTCCTTATCGGTGTACTGCCTTGTTGCGACCAAAAACTCATACTCGCCTATCTCGTTGCCGGCTTTATCACTGGCCACCAGATCAATCTCATATTCCTTCTCGCCAAAGGATTTTCTTGTTACCAGATCTCCCTCTTTGATCCTTGAGCTGCGCCCGGCACTTATTGCCATCATAAAAGCCAGAAAGCATCCGGCTGTAGACATCATGAGAACTATGCTTATCTTCCTTATAAAGTATTCCGTTTCAGCTCCGTCCAGGTCCTTCCTTTGGTCAAGGCTTCCCAGGTACATTCTTATTTTTTCCGAGGAAAAAGACCTGACTCTTTTCCGGATGTTTTTGTAGATATAAAGGGCAATCCTTAAATACGCTCTGCTTATGCCCGTATCCTCTATCTCCGGCGGGAGCTCAAGCTCTTTTGACAAAATAAAGAGCACCAGCATTAAGAGCGGAAAGATCAGATATAAAAGACAAATCTTAGACATTGATATTTACTATCCTTTCCGACATAAAATAGGCCACAGCATAAAACGCCATGCATACCGTCATCAGTATGATCCCGAACAGATTGTGATAGAGCGGGTCAAAAAATCCCGGGCTGGTTATACTTATATAGAAGATAATGAAAAACGGAACCATGTTCATGATCCGTGCCTCCATCCTTTTTGCACTTATCAGCACATCAATCTCTTTTTCCACATCCATTTTCTGTGAGATCACGGTGATGGTCCTTGAAAGGATCTGAGTCATATTTCCGCCGCTTCTTTTTGCTACGGCAAACACCTCAGCAAAATCCTGGATGTCAGAGTTTCCAGATTCCTTTCCAAGCCTGTAGATAAGCTTTTCGAGCGGTACATTGTTCTTGATCCCCTTTCCGATCTTTGACAGGGCTCCGCAGATAAGGCTCTTTTTCCCATACAGAAGTTCCATGTCGTGATACGCTTCAAGAAAGGCATTCTCAGGTGAATATCCAGCTTTTAAGCTTGTGAGGACGGAACTTATCGCATCCCTGAACTGTATCCCTATAAGCCTGATGTTCCTCTCAATCTGTCGCTTTTTCTGATACACGTACCACGGGATTACTACTGGCAAAAGAGCTGCCACCGCGATCCAGGAGTCATAGAAGAGCCGCCCGAAAGCAAGCGCTATAAGTATTCCCTGGATAGCGATCGGTATATCACTTACTCCCTTAGGGTAAGCTAAGGCCTGCTGCCACAAGCTTTTCAGTCGCTTTAAGTTCACTTCTTTTCCTCCATTTCCCAATGATCTTTCCGTTTTCATCCTCACCCTCCTCTTCAAATTCAAAGAGAGTGTTCACCTTTATCCTCCCGGTATCAGGGTCCAGTTCTTTTTCCAGCTCGCAGATCTCAAGTACCTTTCTGGTCCTGTCCCTCAGCCTTCCAAGATGCACCACTATATCTATTCCCGATGCAATCTGACCTCTGACCGCAGGAAGCGGAATCTCCATTCCCATGAGCACCATGGTCTCAATTCTTGAGAGCATATCCTCCGCACTGTTGGCATGACCTGTTGACATGGCCATGTGGCCTGTATTCATTGCCTGAAGCATATCGACACACTCATCGCCTCTTACCTCGCCAACCACAATCCAGTCAGGTCTCATTCGAAGAGATGACTTTATCAGATCCCTGATTGTTATGGGCCTGCAGCCTTCCACATTGGCGTTTCTTGCCTCCATCCTGACAAGATTTGGAACCCCAAGTATCTGGAGTTCTGCATTATCCTCAATACTTATCAGTCTTTGATCCTTTGGAATAAAATCTGAAAGAGCATTCAGAAAGGTGGTTTTACCTGAACCGGTACCACCGGAAATAAAGATGTTATATCCGGCCTTTATAAGAACCTCGATATAATTTTTCAGATATTCAGAAATCGAACCCAGCTCAATGAGCCGTTTCATAGTGATAGGTTTCTCCGGAAACCTTCTGATTGTTACTATGGGACCGTTTAATGCCACAGGGTTTAGGACGATGTTGACTCGCGACCCGTTTTCAAGCCTTGCATCAACTATAGGAGATGACTCGTTAACCACTCTGTTACAGGATGATACGATCTGCTGGACCACGTCCTCAAGTCTTTGCCGTGATTCAAACCTGACGCCGGACTCCATTATCGCTCCGTTTTTCTCGATAAAGATGTTGTCCGTGCCATTGACCATTATCTCCGTAATAGCCGGATCATCCACCAGATGCTGAAGAACATCGAGCTTTCTTATGGAGTGAAACACCAAGAGCCTCAGATTTTTTCTCTCCTCCAGAGTTACCATCCGGTGTCTTAGCTCACTTGCGATCTCCCTGTCGATGATCTCGAACATCTCCTGATCGGAGATTTCCCTCGAGAAATCCAATGAGCTCATGACCCTGTCCTTCACCAGAGCTTTTAACTCCTCAAGTCTATGCTCCAACGCCGGACACCTCCCTGCTTCTTATGATGATATCCTCGATATATCTGTTGTAGGAAGTAATATCCCGTCCGTCAGGGAGCATACACTTCATGGTCTTTGTGATGACCCTCTCGTAGCCGTTCTCGCCAAGCGCCTTGGTATATCTGCCAAGCCTGTAATGGTCAGCCGAATTGTTTCTGATCACTGTATAAATGACATCGCACATATCCAGGATCTCAAAGAATCCGTCAGGATATTCCTTCATATCAAAGATAATGTACTCATACCCGGCTTCGACTGCCAAAAGCTCTGTCAGCTCACGGATCTTTTCGTAGCTTATCTCTTTTATCTGCATGGCGGACTTGGCAGGCGCAATGTAGTCAAGGCCGTTCCTGGTCCTTTTGATCTTTTCAAGATACAGGCAGAACTTATCCCTCTCGCAATCGGCAAAGTATAAAAGATCAGTGATATCCTCCTCTGCCTCCTGTTCAAAAAGACTTGTCAGCGCCGAAAAGCTCTCAAAGCTTATAAACAGTGTCCTTGCTTTTTTCGAAAGAGCTTCACCCATTTTTATGGCAAAAGAAGTCTGTCCGCATCGCGAAATGGGAGTGTAAAAGCCCAGTATCCTGCATGTATTATCGCCCACAGCATAGCTTAATCCGGAAAAATCCTCAGCTCCGCTTATACAAAGCCCCAGTATCCTGTCCACTATTTCTGAAGCCGGCAGATATTTGCTGACATGACAGACCCTGATCTCGGATATATCTTCCAAAGTCATATCTTTACCCTCTTCATCAAGGATCATTATGTTTTTGCAATTTCTGCCAAGGTTTTCTTTTTCAAGACGCAGAGCCAAGCTCTCAGAGATCACCAGTAGCGAGATTTCTTTTTCATCAAGAAACTCATTGAACTTTTGTGCATCCGTAAATGACTCGATCTCAAAAGAGAGTTTCAAATGGCTTCTTATGTACTCCGAAAGCCTCTTGCAATAGAGCGCATCGCTGTCAACCACAGCCATAGCCACACACTTCATAACACACCTCCGACCACAAACAATACGCTGGTAAGTACAGGTATCGCAAAGTGAATTGTCTTTTGTTTATTTCTCTTGAAAATAATGACCGCGACCGATATTGCTCCGGCGATCAAAAAAGAAATCAGAATACAGGAAAGAGTATCCTGCATGGTGAGAAAGGATGCTGCCGACATGAAGAGTTTCACGTCACCTGCTGCAATACCTTTAAAGAAGTACACAGGAAGCAGTATAAGAAGCGCTGCTCCTACTGCCGTAATGGATTCAAGGAATCTGTCCTGCCCCTGTATGAGAGCCGCTCCCATACCAAGCAAAAATCCCGGAACCACCCAGGCATTGTATATTTTGTCTTTGAAAAGATCCGTAAACACGGCTCCTGCCAAAAACAATATTAGAACTAAGACTATAACAATCTACCCCTTTCGTGATGTTTTTTCGAGCTCGCGAAAAAGAATTTAGCATGTCCTTTTCTTTTTGTAAAGTCCTACAAAAATCGAAAAAACGACAAATCTTAAGAATTTCACTTTCGCATAATTCCCAAGCTCTGTCGCTATTTTTCATCGCAAAAACGTATTGTTTTAAATTAAATTTATAATATTCCGGCGGCAAAAATTAATATCTTAAGATTTTCTTAAGATGTACTTAAGCCATAAGTCCTCTGTTATAAGAAACTGCGGTAACATCCTCATTTAAGCTGTATTTTCCGTAGGTAAGTCCTGCGTATACCTTCTGGGTATTTCCCATAAGCTTATCGGAAGTATCCTCTTTTTCCAGTTCTGCGTAAGCATCATGAAGGTTTCTGAAATTCTTAAGGACTCTCCAGATGCGATGTATGCTGTAGGTTGCGGATGCCACAATAAGCTCTTTCTTGGAAAAAATATAGATCTGATACAGACTCTGAGCCAGCTCATAGTCCATATTAAGGGAGTGGATCAGCTCGTCAATACAGTTCTGAGCACGCATAAGGCTCTTTACCGCATCTTCCTTTTTCCCGATGCCGATATTGTCAATGGCCTCGTCCAGATAATACATCACCATTTCATAAATAATAGTGATCATCTGCGTCTTATTGGCCTCTGATATCTTAAGTGTGAATTCCTGTTTCTTTTCCAGTGTCATACTCTATCCCTTTCGCCGGTGTTACTGAAGAAGCTGAAGTACCTGAGAAGGTCTCTCGTTTGCCTGTGCCATCATTGATATTCCTGCCTGAGAGAGAACCTGCTGTGTTGAATATGTTGTCATTTCTTCAGCCATGTCAACATCCATGATCCTGGAGTAAGCTGCTGTCATGTTCTCAACTGTGATATCAAGGTTACTTACCGTGTGCTCAAGTCTGTTCTGGTATGCACCAAGTCTTGCCCTGATGCTGCTTATCTCTGAAATGGCATTCTTGACGCTGTCGATAGCTTCATGTGCTCCGATCTCATTGGATACATCGAGGTTATAAAGGCCAAGCGTTGTAAGGGATACCTTCTGAATGCGGATATCAAGGGTCTGTCCCTCGTTGGCTCCTACCTGCATGGTCATCGCACCTGCGCCTGTAAGCTCAAGATTTACCGTGCCATTGAAAGCCTCATCGATCTGAAGCTGGATTTTCTTACCGGTTGAATCCTGAAGAGTAAGCACATCCTCATTGATCGTGGCTGTTATGCCGTTTGGCATATAATCAACCTCTGTCCCGTCATCCATAAGTCTTTTTACCTGGATGGCTGACTCACTGCCGTTTTCAAAGAAAATACCCTTTTTATCAACACCGGTTTCACCTGTAAGATGCAGATAGCTGACATCAATGCCGGTGATCTGATAACTTCCGGCTTCAACAACATCTGAATAGGAAACCATCTTAACATTGGGATTTGTCTGTGCTGTTGCAGGATCACTGCCAACTGTTGCATATCCGCGATAATCGAAGGATCCGTCTAAAATGGTCTGTCCGTTGAACTGTGTGGTATTGGCCATTCTCTCGATCTCTTCCTTAAGAAGATTTACCTCTGCCTGGATCACTGCGCGGTCATCCTGGGTAAGGGTTCCGTTGCTGGCCTGGATCGCAAGCTGGTTCATTCTCTGAAGGACCTCATGGATTTCAGAGAGACTTCCGTCTGCTACCTGCACAATTGAAATTGCATCCTTTGACGTATTGTTGGCAACGCCCAGGCCTTCGATCTGGGAATTCATTCTTCTTGACATTGCAAGACCGGAAGGATTGTCCTTGGCATTTGTGATCTTAAGTCCACTGGACAATCTTCCAAGAGATTCTGAAAGAAGTTTATCATTTCTCTGAAGTGCGTTGTTTGCTACCATTGCGGATACATTATAATTTACTTTCATTTCTACCTCGTTTCTTCAGTTGCGTCTCTTTCAAAGCGCCTCAATAAAGGCCTTCGCCATTGTAAGAAGTGTTTTTGTATCTGTTTGTGTAATCTCGTTGCCTTCCCTGGCACCTGAAGAAGCCGCGCCCGATGAAACGGGTCCGCTCTGCGCGTGATAGAGGATCGCTATATTTTTTGCGTCTACCAAGACTCCCTCTATCTTTTCTGATAGTTTTTCGCACAATCTGGTTCTTACATCTTCCAGATATTCAGACTCTTCCTGATTGCTGCTGTTGGTTGTAGTCAGCATACCGCGGATCATACCCTCCTCTTTGTAGAGGCTTACCTGGATAAGTCCGTACATATCAGTCTGAACACTGGCATCCATCCTTGAATTTGCATTCTTTTCGCTCTTTAGCGTCACATGCATCGAAACTGTCTGACCTTCGATCTCCACCGGCACTTCATAACTGTCACTCTCTGCACTCTTTGACATTACTGTGATCTGCCTCTGCAAAAGAGATATTGCTCTTACGTCGATGTAATTGTCATCGTCAGTCATTAGCTCTTCAGATAATTTATCGGAAATATCTCCCAAAATCTTAAGATAATTTTCCTGATAATCATCTTCATCGAGTTTTTCTGTCAAAAGAGCTGTTTCCTTTAAATCACCTGTCTTATCCCAAAGGCCGCCATTTCTGCGATCCCGCCTTACGCCTATCATGGCCTCCATGTTATTAAAGGTGGTCTCGATCTGAACTGCCTTTAGTTCATCCAGTGCAGGTTCAGCTGCCTTTAACTGGGCTGTCTGCCTGATCCTTGTAACCTGCTCTTTTACATATTCTCTCTCAAGGCTCTCATCCGTTTCGGCTGCTTTGAGATCATCCGCAAGCTTAGGCAGCAGAGTATCATTTGAAGGTGCTGCCTGCATAAGTTTTTCAGGCTCCAAGTTTTCGTATACGATCTCAGCCTTAGCGCTGTAGTATCTGAAGGCCGAGCTTATCTGTTCATCAATTCTTACTGTAGATGCTTTGGATTCAAGACCTCCAAATTCATCATCCACCTTTACGTCCATTCCGGCTCTTGAAGCTTTCTGGTTTCTTGTGGCTTCAAGGAGGTTTCCTATAGTCATATCCCTTCCCGTCTTAAGAAGTGATCCTATGGCCTGATAGTCTGTGGTCTTCAAAGTATGGAACAGTCTGTAAATTCCTATATAAGATTCTCTTTCCTTATCGGTGATCCCGTTTTTCTTCTCCAGCTTATAAAGAAACTTTGCGTATTTTTCTTCGCTCTTTCCCCTCTGACCATCTGATGAAGAGGAGTGTCTGTCAAGGCTTCCGGAAAGCTCCTCTATTGTCATTGACAGAGGATTCTGTCCGTCTCTTATAAGGTCAAGGACTGCTCCGGGCTTTATCCTGGATACCACAGCCTGAAGCTTCTGATCCCATCCTCTTACCTTCTCGAAGTTCTCTTCATTTATGTCCATCCTGTTATATCCCAGGATCCTGATGACACGGCGATTTTCATCCGTAAGTTCTTTATCCAGGTCTTTTAGGATGTCATCGACGTTCCTAAAGGCTTTCTTTATGCTGTCCCCAAGGTCTGCTCTCGGCGCAGTCATGAGTCTTTCATATCCTTCACCGGCCTTTGCAAACTTCTCTGTGAGAGCCTCCGACCTCTGGCTTATCTTAAACAGGCTTGTACTCTCAAAGTCATCTGCCATCTCGCCGACGATATCTGCAGGACCCTGTGCGATGAAGCTGACCCTGGTCATTGTCATGCGCATCATATAACCTGTGCCGGCGGACTTAACATCTGTTATCTCATCGATCGCTTCTCCTGCTGTCTCATTACCCATCTGGCCAAGTGTACTTCTGAGTTTGGCAATAAGATCCTCGATCGGTGCTGTATCTATGGAAAAGCCCCTGTCCAGAAGCTGCTTGTTGGCCTCTGTTGTCATGCGAAGACGAACTTCCTCCATCTGTATCCTGGCAAGGACAAGTCTGCTTTCATTTTCCGGAAGGACTTCAGGAGTCTGTGTCTGAACAGCATTGGATAGATTTCTTATGTTCAGTTCTTTCCCTGAGATTATGGTGGACTTTATATCCTCATCCGAAATCTCTTTTACCTGTGAAACAAGATCTGCCGCCTTCGTAAGATTAGAAGTAGGGTCTGAGAGATTTCCATCGATCGCCCGCTTTCCGTCTGCTATGGCTGCTGCCGTAGCCCTGGTCCCCTGCTCAAGGGTCAGGGGGAGCTCTACTTCTTTGATCGTATTTACTGCTTCAAGGTTTCCGGCAGTCAGAGGAACGCCTTGGGTCACCATCCATCTGGCATTTTCCTTAACAGTCTCATTCTTGGGGTCAAGACCGGCTTCCTCGATCACTTTATCAATCTGTGGCTCAAGCTGTGCCCAGTCAAAGCTGTCTGCAGTCTGAGCATAGTATCCTCCCGCTTCCTGGGCGTAAAAGCCCCTGCCCATGACATTAAGTCCATTCGTGCTGTGAGAAGCAAAATAGATATTCTCAATGGTGGGCTTCATATTATTGAGCACCATATATTTGACAGCACTGTCATCAAGCTCCGTTATATCGGCTACCTGCTCGATTGCTGTCTTAGATGCCTTAACGTTTTCAGCTGTAACAGGAATATCATTCTCATGAAAACTCTGCTGAAGAGCCTTGGCAAAAGCATCGCTCCCGGTGATCTTCTTAAGCTTTTCATAGCTGAGGTCATCGTTGTAGCCTGCAACCTCAACTCCCGCCTCAAGAAGAACACTCTTTATCCTGTCCACAATGTTTACAGTCTCTGCGGAGTTTATATCCTTGATATCAAATCCATCCTTTAAGGCCTTTTCATAGTCCTCTTCAGACATGGTATTTGATAAAAGAGCCATGAAATTATGACGGTTCTGAACATCCGTGTTCTGAGCCATGCCCATAATATCTTCTACTGATCTGGAATGTCCCGCATAGGCATTATCCGTAAAACCCGATGCATCGATATCCAGTGCATATCCTGTTTTTGAGAGATTTGTCGACTTTGAGGGCCCTGACACTATCCTTTCTTCCGCTTCCCTGCCTGAAAGAATTATGTCCTCTCTGGTCTTCTGACCGGTAATACTCTGAAAGTTAATGTTCATACGCGCCTCATAGGGTGAAATGTTTGTGACATACAAAAAGGTGATGGACTCATCATCCATCACCTTCTATTTCGGCACGTCAATTATTTTTCTTTAGCTTGGGAGTCTGGAAAACAAAAACCTCGGCTCCGTAAGGCGGAAGATCAAATGTTATGCTGTAGTCCTTGTAATCACAAAGACCCTTGACCGATTTTATCTTCTGCGGAATGTTACTTCCGGATCCTCCAAATCGCTCCTCGGCACTGTCAAGGATATGTGTATAGGTTCCTGCAAACGGAACTCCTACCATGAAACCTTTCCTCTCCATCGGTGTCATGTTGAGCACAAAGAGAATGTTGTCTTTGCCGTTTGATGCTCTTCTGTAGAAGCTATATGTGCTTCTTTCTTTGTCATCGGCATTGATCCACTCAAATCCGCCCCAGTCATCATCCACTTCATAGAGAGCGGGATACTTTCTGTATATCTCAAGGAGCTGGCCTACATAGTCTTTCATGCCCTTGTTGAGGTCGTTATCAAGAAGGAACCAGTCAAGTTCTCTCTTTTCGCTCCACTCTCTCTCCTGTCCGAAATCCTGTCCCATGAAGAGGAGCTTTTTGCCGGAATGACCAAACATATATGTATAGCCCACACGAAGGTTGGCGTACTTATCAACCTTATAGCCGGGCATCTTCTCAACCATTGAGCACTTAAGGTGAACAACTTCATCGTGAGAAAGAGGCAGGATATAATTCTCCGCATTGTTGTAGCTCATGGCAAAAGTCATCATGTAATGAGCTCCCTTCCTGAAATACGGATCCAGCTTCATGTACTCACAGAAGTCATGCATCCATCCCATATTCCACTTAAATGCAAAGCCCAGTCCGTCGTCCTCAGGACGTGCTGTAACCTTCGGCCAGGCTGTAGACTCCTCAGCAATTGTGAGGACCTCGGGATAAGTTCCTCTTACCACACTGTTAAAGTGCTTGAAGAATTCAATAGCCTCAAGATTCTTGTTATCACCGTACTTATTGGGAACCCACTGTCCGTCCTTCTTGCCGTAGTCAAGATACAGCATGGAAGCAACAGCATCTACCCTAAGTCCGTCTATATGGAACTTGCGGATCCAGTAAAGAGCGTTTGCAATAAGGAAGTTCTTAACTTCCGGCTTCTCAAGATTAAATATCTTGGTTCCCCAGTCGGGATGTTCACCCTTCCTTGGGTCCGGATGCTCATAGATACATGTTCCGTCAAAGCATGCAAGGCCGAACTCATCCGGGCAGAAGTGAGCCGGTACCCAGTCAAGGATAACTCCTATACCGTTTTTATGGAGCTTGTTAACAAGGTACATAAAGTCTGTCGGCTCTCCATACCTTGAAGTTGGTGCATAATAACCTGTTACCTGATATCCCCAGGATCCGTCAAAAGGATGCTCTGCAATACCGATAAGCTCGATGTGGGTATACTTCATCTCCTTAAGGTATTCCACGATCCTGTCAGCGAACTGTCTGTACGTATAAAAACCGTCCTCTGTTCCGTCAGGATGTTTCATCCAGGATCCGATGTGGCACTCATAGATGGCAATGGGCATGCGCTTCATTTCCTTGCCCTTGATGCTGTCATACCACTTCTTGTCTGACCATTTAAAATCTGAAAGGTCAGTTGTTCTTGATGCATTGCCGGGACGAAGCTCAGCAAAGTTGGCATATGGATCAGCTTTGTATATCTTTCTTCCGTCCTGAGCAGTGATAAGGAACTTATAAAGCTCACCTATTCCAACTCCGGGAATAAAGAGAGTCCAGATGTTGCCTGTCTTAGACCTGTTCATCCTGTGGGCGTTCTCATCCCATCCGTTGAAATCTCCGACTACATGAACATCTGCAGCATTTGGTGCCCATACAGCAAAAAAGTAACCTTTCTTGCCCTTCTCTTCTGAAGGATGAGCTCCGAGTTTCTCATATATTTCGTAATGTGTACCCTGTCCGAATAAATACTCGTCGTCCTCTGAAATAAATACCTTCTGACTCATTTGTGCCCCCTAAAGAAATATTTAGTCATGCATAAAGTCTTTTTCTCTAAGTATTATCATATCATTTTCATCGTACCTTTTGTGAACTAATACATCAACAAAATGACCGACGGTCCGTTTTTCTGCGTAATATATAGCGTCATCCACAATGTCTTTTACTTCGGATACTGTCACATCGTGGTCCAGGGTCTGCCTCTCGGATATTCTGGTGTGAAGTGCCAGGATTCCAAGATTATCGATAGCATACTCTTTTTCCAGAGCATACTGCCTTGCATAGGCTACAAGAGAATCATCATCAAGGGCCTCAATATCAACTCTGACATTAAAGCTCTGTTTGAGGGATGGATTCTTATCGAGGAATCTGTCCATATCCTCTCTGGTATCTTCCATAACGATGACCAGTCCCTTGTTCTCCTGCTGAAGGATCTTAAGGAGCTCACTGACAGTCTCCTGTGTAAGGTCTGCTGCCCTCTGGATTATCAGTGCTCCGTTGGCGAGCTTGTCAAAGATACCTGCAGTACTCTTTTTGTTGAGAGTATTGGCTGTGATCTTGGCAACTTTACCACTGAAGTTGGAATCAGACGCCTGCATTGCCTTGATAAGGCCCTTGGCAAGACTGACTGTGCCTGCGCCCTCCTCGCCGGTAACAACGGCATTTCCGGAGAACGGATCCATGCTGAGGTTATCTATAGCATTGATGATCTGTCTTCTTGATTTCTTATGGTGGATATATGGTCCAAAGAGCTCCTTCTCCTCGGGAGTCATGCTTCTTACACGCTCCTCAAGCTCTCTGTTGCCGATATGATGCTTCTTTTTCTCGACAGGCTTTGGCTGCTTTTTAGGCTCAGGCTGTGGAGCTTTATCTGAAGCAGGCCCTTCTTCCTCGTCCTCATCCTCACCTTCAGCCTCATCTGCCTCTGCTTCAGGCTCAGCCTCAGGGATCTCTTCCTCTTTAGTTTCGGTTTCCTCAGGCTCTTTTGCTGCTTCCTCAGCTACAAGCTCTGCATTTATCGTAGCTGTATCTGCATCAACTTCCTCAGGAAGCTCATCAGGTATTTCCTCTAAAAGCTGCTCTTCTGAAGGCTCAGGTTTAGCTTCCTCATCCATAACCTCATCTACAGCTGCGTTAATAACATCTTCTTTCTTGACGCTCCAGTCGCCTCTGCCGGAAGCTTTCTCATAGCTGTCCTTATTGATGGCGTCAGTGATAGCCTTCTCAAGCTTCTCCTGAAGGCCTGCTCTTGTCTTTGAATCAAACTCGGCAAACATATCGCCGGTCTGGTCCATGACCCTTTTCTTGACGCTCTCGTACTGCTTCTGCTGCTGGCTCTTCTTAAATGCTTCCCAATTATTGAGGTACTCTTCTATACTGATCTGGCCTGTGATCTGCTTCTCAACTTCAGGCTCAGGCTCAACAGCCATGCTGATCTGGCCGTCGGATTCCTGCGCCAGCATTGTCTCAAACTGGCTGTGCATCTGATAGCTTGCATTTGGATGGATAACGGCTCCGGGAACTTCGTCCTCGAGAGGCTTCTCCTCATAGTTAAAGGACTTGAAGGGCTGGATGACAGGGTTCTCTTCCTTAACCTCTTCTTCCTCAGGCTCCTCGGTATTATCAGACTCAGGCTCTGAAACAGCTGTAGCCATAATGGCCGGCTCCTCGGGAGTAATAACCTTCTCCTCGCCAAGAATAGGTCCGTTTCCGCCATACTTGATCTCAATTCCCATCTTGGGATCCGTATCGAAAAAGACCTCCTGCATGCCGGAAGCTACCGGCTCAAATACTCTTGTGTCGCTGTCATCTACAGACGCCTCCCCGGCACTCTCCTGCGCCTGAGCATCCGGATCAACGGGCTTGTAGATTATGGTTGCCTCAGCTTCCTCTGCTGCCTTAACGATCTCATCCTCGGGAAGTTCCTCGGAGATCTCCTCAGGAAGCACATACTCAGGCTCTTCGTCCTCATAGATCTCCTCTGTAATAGGCTGAACCGCGTTCTGGACAGGCTCTTCCTGTACAGGCTCAAAGATCTTTGTGTCGTCGTTTTGATCCTCGTCCTGATCTCCTATGATCTCCTGGAGACCGGCTGCAATGGCTTTCTGAAGATTGACTGTGTTATATGAGCTGACATCTACAGAAGGCTCTTTTATCTCGCTGATATTCGGGTAGACAATCCTGTCGAACTCTCTGGTCTCACCCAGATCCTCCTCTATGGGCTGCTGCTCAGCCTCCGGAAGAGTACCCTCATTATATGAATTTATGACAGACTCTGTTACAGGAGGCATCTCCTTGGTGGGCTGTTTGATCTCGACCGTTCTGGTCTCGTCCTTGCCCACTTCGTCCTTCTCAGAGACTATAGATGGATCCACTGCTCCGCCGTGCTTCTCTTTGTATCTGAGATAACGGTCCTGCTGCTCCGGTGAAAGAGGCTCATGAAGTGCCTTGAGCTCCAATGCCTTCATGACATATCTGCCCTCACCAAACCAGAGGAACATCTCGTCACATTCCTCTATGCACTCGGTAGTAAGCCCTACTCTGTGGTAGAGATAAGCAAGCTCGTATGCCCATCTCTCCCTGTAATCATGCTTTTTAAACTCTTCAAGTACTGCAATCCTCTCTTCAAGGCTTACTTCCTGAGCCTCGTAGAGCTTGTACTGAAGAATGTATCTTCCTGTGTCCCTTGGAGCAATCCTGACAAATTCCTTGTAGTACTCAACTGCCTGTACAAACTCTCCCATCTTGATGGCCAATTCGCACAG
Organism: Butyrivibrio sp.; assembly: GCA_017445665.1. GTDB lineage: Bacteria > Bacillota > Clostridia > Lachnospirales > Lachnospiraceae > Butyrivibrio. The sequence continues at coordinate 14,776 of JAFSTR010000131.1, forward strand.
TGAATATACAATTGCTCTTCCCGTAGGGTATCTGTCATAGGCCATAAGGAGAACATCTCTGCTCTCCGTAAAGCGCCTGTTTATCTTGTACAGATCACTGATAGTGCAGAGCATCTGAACGCTCTTAACACGCTTCCAGTCGATCGTATCTGCAATCTTAACCGCTTCGGCAAATCTGCCTTCCCCTATCAAAGCCTTAATTTCATCGGCTCTGATTCTATACTCAACTTTATCCAAAATATCCACCTCTTTGGAACCAACAATACAATATCTAGTAGTAAGTTTAACATAGCACCCTAGCTTTGTAAAATGTCAGAAAGCTCTGCAAACTGCTCAAGAGTAAGCGTTTCTCCTCTTGCCCTCTCATCAATCCCCATTGAAACGAGGGCTCTTGTCACATCATCCCTTGAAACACCCAGTGATGCGTTGTTTGACAGGGAATTGGACAATGTCTTTCTCCTCTGGTTAAAGGAGGTTCTTATGATCTCAAACAGATACCCGGAATCTCTTACCCTGACCTTCGGTTCTGTGTACCTTGTCAGCCTGACAACAGCCGATCCCACATTGGGCTGCGGAATAAAGCTGCTCGGCGGCACATCCATGACAGTATGTGCCTCAGCATAAAACCCGACTGCCAGGGAGAGTGATCCGTAGTCTTTATTGCCGGGGCCTGCTGCCATTCTGTCGGCTACTTCTTTCTGTACCATTACAGTGATGCTCTCGATCAGCGCTCCGCTTTCAAAGAGCTTCATTATGATCGGAGTTGTTATGTAGTAAGGAAGATTAGCCACCACCTTGATAGGTCGTCCCTCGTTGTACTCTTCCACAATCCCGTCAATGTCTACCTTGAGCACGTCGTTATTGATGATAGTGACATTGTCATATTCCGAAAGGGTATCATCAAGAACAGGTAAAAGAGTCTTATCAATCTCCACGGCAACGACTCTTTCTGCTGCCTCTGCCAGATACTGTGTAAGACTCCCGATTCCCGGTCCTATCTCAAGAACGCAGTCCTTATCAGTTATCCCCGCGGCTTCCACAATTTCTTCCAGGACATTTCCATCTATAAGGAAGTTCTGTCCGAACTTCTTCTTGGCGCTCATGTTGTACCTTGCAAGAACTTCCTTGGTACGGGCGCTGTTTCCCAAATATGCCATATGATCCTCTCTCAGGCTGTCAGCCTATACATCTTTTTCGCGTTTTCTTCCGTGATCTTAATTACTTCTTCCTCTGAAATACCCTTTATCTGAGCCATGGCTGTTACTACATACGGCAGGTACAAAGAGCTGTTCCGCTTTCCTCTAAAGGGTTCGGGTGCCAGGTAGGGACAATCCGTCTCCAGGATGATCCTGTCCATAGGGATCGTCTCAACCACTTCTCTCATCTTACGTCCGTTCTTAAAGGTGAGAACTCCTCCTATTCCTATATAGAACCCCATCTTAACGCATTCCTCTGCTATTTCCTTTGAATATGAAAAGCAGTGTACAACGCCTCCGAGCTCTCCTGCATTCTCGCTCTTTAATATGCTTACTGTGTCGGCAGCAGCATCTCTTGAATGGATAATTACAGGCAGCTTAACTTCCCTTGCAAGAGTTATCTGTCTCTTAAACCATTTCTTCTGAAGCTCATGATCAGGTTCCGGCCAATAATAATCAAGACCTATCTCCCCGATCGCAACGCATTTGGGAAAAGAGCTCATGCCTTTAAGAAACTCTATCTTCTCATCGTCAAGCTCCGCGCAGTCACTAGGGTGTACACCCACTGCAGCATACATAAACTCGTACTGCTCTGCCAGATCAAGGGACCTCTGTGAGCTTGCCATATTGGCTCCGATATTTACAATATTTCCAATGCCAGCCTCCTTCATGGATGCTAGAAGGGCATCTCTGTCTTCATCAAAACGCTCATCGTCATAATGAGCATGGGTGTCAAAAATCATTCAAACCCGCTCCTTTTATACTAATTCAAACTATTTTATCATATTTCTTAAAAATTTTTTTGAAAAATTTGAAAAAAGTACTTGCATTTTATTTTAGGCCGTAGTAAGATATCACTTGTCGTTAAGAACGGCACAAACAAATAAATGCACCGCTAGCTCAGTTGGTAGAGCACCTGACTCTTAATCAGGTTGTCCAGGGTTCGAGACCCTGGCGGTGCACGCCGAGTACTGTTTTCGTGGGTATATCCCATGGGGATGGTACTTTCTTTTTGC
>JAFSTR010000132.1 GCA_017445665.1 Butyrivibrio sp.
ATTATGACTTACAAAGGCTTCCTGTCCGTTGTAATTTATCAGATACCAGCCTTTATCTGTGTATCTTCCAAGTACTTCAAGTTCCGTTCCCTCAGTAACATTGCCTACAATGTCATAGTCGGTCGAAGGTCCGCTCCTTACGTTTACGGGAGACTTAACATACATTGTAACGGGGGTTTCGTTTCGTACAATATCTTTATCATCGAAGGATTTCTCAGCAGCCTGCGTATCCTCTGCAGGATCCTTTTCCGTTTCCGGCTCAGACTTGGTCTCCGCCTTAGCTTCTTCCTTCTTATCAGGTTCAGCCTTAGTTTCTTCCTTCTTTTCAGGTTCAGTCTTAGCCTGTACCTGATCTACAGCGGGAGCTGCAGTCTCCTTCGTTTCTGCCTCTGCAGGAGCTTCTGCTGCGGCCTCCTGCGGCTCTTTTACCTGCATAACTGCCCTCTGGGCATCTGCTTCAATAAAAGCAAAAAACATCATTCCCAAAACCAGTAATATAGAAATAACACGTTTCATTTTTTCACAACCTTACCTATAACAAATTCCATTATATATCCCACGATCACTGAGATGATCAGGGTCACAAGACCTGCTATGACAGTCATCTTGAAATATCCGAGGCTCTCAAAATACTTGGGAGCCTGCCAGAAAATTCTTGTGTGGAGCAGGTAGATATACAAAGAAAACCTTCCCAGAACAGGCAGCACCACTCCCCCGGCCTTGAACTGTACGCAGAGAAAAAGAGCCATCAGCGTAAAGAGAATGCTCGAAAGGACATGAGCACTCATCTGCCCTGTAAATGTATGCCAGAAGGCGCAGACCACCATAAGTGCAAAGCTTATCATCGTCAGATTACAGTCCCTGATAGAATTTGCAACCTTCTCGCCAAATCTTCCCTCAAGGGTGGCAGCGTACACACCTATAAGAAATGCCGGATTTGAAACAATCCAGAAATCCGCAAAGCCCCGGATATACAGCCATATCGAAAATGCTATGACAGCCGCTGTAAGAAGAATCTCCTTGAAATATCCGATCTTATAAAAGACCATAAACATTATATAGAAAGCAAACAGTATGCACATAAACCAGTAGTCATAGCCTATGATCAGCTGATAAACGTCCTTGAAGTCCGTAACGCTACGGTCTATGACAATGGCAAAAAAGCCTGCTATAAGAATATAAGGTATATAACTGTTTGCAAATCTTCTTATAATAAACCTGGAGTCGATCCCGTTTCTGGCATAGGCCTTGACAAGCCCATAGCCCGAGAGCATAAAGAAAACATCTACTCCGTAAACTCCCCAGGCGGAGATCCACACCCTCCAGGTCTCATTAAAGGGCTCGGTGTACATCCATCCTGCATAGTGTGAAGCTATTACCATCAATATGGCAATTCCCCTGAATATCTTAGATGTCTTATTATCTATCATCTGCTCCTCCGTCAGAACCTGAAGTAGTCTGCAATTCTGTAGAACAGGTCCACATTGTCTTTTTCCAGATTAAGTAAACTTCCTGAGGATATAAATGTCAAAAACGAGTATACAAGCCCCAGCAAAATACATATATGCGCCACGCGGGCCCTTATCAGAGCCGTGCCGTCCTCGCTGTTTCTGTCAAGAAGCATCAGCCAGCATGCAGCAGCCGCAAAGAAAAATACAGGTGCAAAATCGCAGGTATATCTGTAAATAACTCCTGCTGCATTGGCATCAAAACCGGCGATGACAAGACCTGATGCCAGCATAAATCCGATAAACGCACGGATCCTCTTATCTGTCTTTTTGAAACCGGTAAAAAGCATGATCCACACAGAAAACATAAAGGTATTGGCCACCATAATTCCGCCATAGGTGTGTTCAAACAGGAATTTGCCCATGTAACTGCCGCTTATCATGGCAGTATCCATGAACGGATAATCGGCGTTTATGACAGGCGGCTGGAACAGATAGTAATAAAGGCTTCTTACAAGTCTGCTCACGCTAAAGCCCCTGTGAGTCATGTCGTTGGTGGTCAGCGAATATGCGGCGCCAAAATCAAATATGCTTCCGAATCTGGCGTAGTTATACGTGCAGACGATGATCGCCACAAACACGTAGGGCAAAATGAAACACAGAGTTTCCTTTACCCTGCCTTTAGTGAAGATGATGCGCTCTTCTCCATCTCTTTTCCACATAAACACTATGATCGAGGCAAAAGACAAAAGGGCAAGCTGAGGTCTGCATCCCACAACCAGCGCCATACAAAGGCTTCCAATGGCTAAAAATGCCCTCTGCAGACGGTGCGAATCGGTATATGCAGAAAGGAGCCACAGTCCAAGTCCTGTGAAGGAAAAGGCCACAGCGCCAAAGATCGGGATGTTGTATATATCAGGTCTCATCAGAAGATATACAAAGTTCGCCCCCATCACAGTCCCGATGCATATCAGAAGGTAAAAGACAAACGGAACTTTAAGATCACATTTCCTGACAACTCCATGAACGCACACGAAAACTCCCACGACAAACAGCAGATAAAAGGCATAGATTGCCATGTAATTGGGGAGATTGCCCCCTGTCAGCATATGATAGGGATAAAACAGCAAAAGCTCCGGAACAATGCCAAAATAGGCATAATAATGGCCGTTATAGTAGGCATAGTCCATTGAATACGGAATACCCTCAACCTGAAGAGCAATGGTGTCATAGGGGTTTTCCGCTGATAAAAGCCCCGGTGCCACTTCCTGTTCATCAAGGACAACGCTTCCCTTTTCAAGGCTCCTTGCCAGTTCCTGGTACTGAAGATGATGCGGCCATGGGTTACTAAGAAGGAGCTTGTCGCTTCTTACGATAAAGCTTCCAAATACCATCAGCATCAGCGCAACTGCCGCTATAACTATCCTCTGCCACCTTCTTGACGGATCATAACAGATCCTGTGAAGAACAGAATCCGTCCAGATGAAATATGTCAAAAGAAGGATAAGGGTAACTGTCCAAAATCTGATTCCCTTGAAATCAAAGGGTTTGTGGGCATTTAAGGAAACGCTGTTTATATGTACAAGTGTATCCTTCGGGATCCTGATCCTGACTCTTGCGGTATAAGCCTTGCCAAAGGGATACACGCCTCTGTATCCGCTTCTTTTTATGCCGCTGTAGACAGCATACTCCGGGGTTGCGTACTCATACTTATCGCCCTCGTCAGTCATGATGACGCTGACATGGGCCACTACGTCTGCATCTCCCTCTGCGTCCACGTCAACACAGACGCTTTTAAGGCTCTTTTCCAAAGAGATCGTGTCCGTTTCATAGACATAATCTTCATCGGCACCGGCTGAGGAAAGCGCCACATCACTTGCAACGACAATCTCCTCTCCATTACCTGTTACATAGGATGAAAAATTAAAGACAAATATCTCAAGAAGCAGTGAAATGACGATGATCACTGCAGAACTTACTATGTATTTCCTGAATATCGCAATATCCATAGGATCAACTCTACCTCTTTACTTATCATTCGTACAACAACCCTATTTTAATACGAAACTCAGCTATATACCAGTAAATAAAAAAGCCGCATTTCTGCGGCTTAAGTTCATTTATCCGAAAGGAATTTCAGCACTTCCTCTTTTCTGGGCATTACGGAAAGTGCTCCCCTTCTGGTTGTAATTATGGATGCTGCTGCGTTTGCAAAGTCAAGGCACGTAAGGAGCTTATCCTCACTTAAGTCCTCAAGGCCGTTCCTTCTTGCAAAATCGATAGCGCAGGCACAGAATGTATCTCCGGCACCGGTGGTCTCAATGGTGTCGGGATTTCTGTATCCATCCTTTTTCACGACCATATCCCTATAAAGTGCCATGCTTCCGTCGGGGCCAAGAGTTGCAAACACCAGAGGAATATCAAACTCCTCTTTTATCTTACGCGCTCCCGCCTCAATATCCTTCATTCCGGTAAAAAGCTCCACCTCATTGTCAGAAATTTTCAGGATATCACAGTGCTCAAAGCCGTATTTCATGGCCTTTAGAGCCTTCTCTTCAGACTCCCAGAGAGGTGCTCTGTAATTTGGGTCAAAAGAGATCATAGCTCCGCTTTTCTTAGCCGTTTCAACTGCAAGTCTTGTGGCCTCTGAAGCCGGCTCATCCGTCATTGAAAGTGTGCCGAAATGGAATACGCAGGCTCCCTCCAAAAGGTCTTTTACCATATTCACATCAGTTGCGGTAAGCATCATGTCGGCTCCGGGCTTTCTGTAAAACGAGAAGTCGCGATCGCCGTTTGGGAGCTTATTTACAAAGGCAAGAGTTGTATGAACATCACTGTCCAGGAAAAGACCTTTTGTATCAATCCCCTGCTTCTCAACGCGCTTCTTTAACATCCTTCCGAAAAAGTCATCCCCGACCTTTCCGATAAAAGCTGTCTTATTGCCAATATTTTCGAGCATGGAAAGTACATTGCAGGGTGCTCCTCCGGGATTGGCCTCGAACATTGGGTTTCCCTGAGTACTCTCCGCATTGTTGGTAAAATCTATAAGCAGCTCTCCCAGAGCTACTACATCAAATTTACTCATCTGTCGTTCCTTTCAAGTTCGTACATTTCAACGTCCATGAGCAGCTCTCCTACCGCCTTAAAGCTGATGCCTTCAGCCCTGATGTCAGTGAGCACCACCATTGACATTACCTGCTCGCCGTCGTTGATGAACAGTTCGCAGCTGTATCTGTCGAGGATAAGGCGCAGTTTGATGCTTCCCTTGTTTCCAGAAACCCTGCATCTTCTCTGATGTACAATGGCTCTCCTGCTTCCGGAATGCTTCCTGTCTATCTTGACGATGTTCAGTTCGGGATCATATTCAATGGTTGAATAAGCCTTACCGTTGTCTGCAAAGCGCAGTTCGAATTTCTTGTAGGAGATATCCTCGCCGCTGCTTCTTACATTTATGGTCATGTCGATGCATCTGCCCTCGATGCTGGAAAGTGATACGCTGTCAGATACAAGTACATTCTGTCTGCTGATCCTTTTGCCATAATAGTTCTCAATTTCCCTGATAGGCTTCTGGATCAGTTTATTATTCTTAAGGCTGATCTCTCTTGGCAGGCTCATCTGGCCGAACCAGGGAAAGTCATCGCGTCTGATTCCGCAGGTATCCCAGTTCTGCATCCAGCCGATCATGACTCTTCTGCCGTCATCCGTAAGGATGGTCTGAGGCGCATAAAAATCAATTCCGTAGTCTATTGCCTGACAGTTCTCCTCGCAAAAATCGCCCTTATTATCGAACTCTCCTATCACGCAAAGCGTTCCGTTTCCGTTGTGGAACTCCAGCTCCTCGGGAAGCATGTCCTGCGGGCTTGTGAGAAGAAGCTGTTTGCCGTCCAGAGAAAAATAGTCCGGGCACTCCCACATCACACCGAATCTGTGATTATTCTTGATGACTAGTTTATCGTAGGTCCATTTGAATCCGTCATCGCTGACAAACTGCAGGATCTGTCCATCTTTGTCCTCAGTTTTGTTGCCGACTACCATGTAATATTTGCCGTTTTCTCTCCACACCTTAGGGTCTCTGAAGTCAAACTTGCCGGCACCGGCAGGAAGGGCATCTGCTGTGATCACGGGATTTCCTTCGTATTTTGTATAGTTCACGCCATCGCCCACAGCAACACACTGGGTCTGATACTCATGGATCTCTCCGCTTTCAGCCTGAACCTTATTAACTCCCGTATAGACAAGGAGCTGTTTTCCGTCTTCCATTTCCACTGCACTTCCCGAAAAACATCCGTCGCCGTCATAGTCTGTATCCGGCGCCATTGCTGCAGGAAGATATTCCCAGGTTATAAGGTCACGGCTCCTAGCATGCCCCCAATGCATTGGCCCCCAAACCGTGTCATAAGGGTAATACTGGTAAAAAAGATGGTACTCTCCCTTATATGTGCTAAACCCGTTAGGATCATTCATCCATCCACACCTGGGCGTAAGATGAAAGATTGGTCTTAACTCCTCAGGAATTGCCTTCTCCTTTTTTGCTTCATATTCCCTTGCCTTATCTAATTTGTTACTCATAATAATCCTCATTGAAACGGGGAGGAGATTCCTCCTCCCCGGTAATTAAATCTTATTTGTAGAACTCATCCAGATATTTCTGGTAGATTGTAAGGTAGTCCTCAAGTCCGTAAGCATCTACCTGCTTAAGGTACTCATCCCAGTCTGCATCTGAAAGACCGTTCATAACGAAGTTACTTCTGCTTGTGTTGATGTAGCTGATAAGATCCTGCTGGATTGTTGTAAGTTTCTCTGTGTCATCAGCTGTCATGAATACATTAGGATATACATACTCGCAGTTCATGTCGTCTGTGTAATACTCTTTGATCCAGTCAAGACGATACTGAGCATCATCAGGGCATGTAACGTATACACCGTAGTACTCGTCAAGGATTGCAAGAGGTCCGCCTACAGCCTCAGCCTCACGAACTTCTACAGGTGAAGCATCTCCAAGAGGTGCATGCTTGAGCATCTTCTCACCGTTTGCATTCTCTGAAAGCTCGAAGATATCAAACTCATCATCCTCGCCGTATGTTCCCCAGTTGTTCTGAGGTGACTGGAAAGGATCGTACATAAGGTCAAGCCATGCGCATACGAATGCAGGGTTGTCACACTTAGCAGTAACTACACATCTTCCACGGTCAAAACCTGATGTAAATGAACTGTTCATAGGAGTTACATTTGTTGTATCGGCCTTAAGTGCTGCCAGTGGCTCAAAGTCTTCAAGGTTGTCGATGTTTGCAACGTCCCATGTGAAGCATACGCCGTATCTGTGGGATTTTCCCTTAGCTACGTATGTTGACCAGTCCTGTGTGAAGCACTCAGGATCGATAAGTCCTTCTTCATAGAGCTTGTGGAGCCACTGCATACCTGACTTAAAGCCTTCCTGTGTTGCTGTGCAGATAACCTTCTTGTCGTCTGTTACTGCAATGTGCTGTCCGATATCATTGTCACCGTATCCCTCGCCAAATCCGTTGATAAGAAGGCTGGGATCCTGATCATTCATGATGCAGCTCATAGGGATAATGTCACCCTCGATACCAAACTCTGCCTGAAGCTCTGATGCATGGTCTTTGAATGCCTTAAGAACCTCTTCGAACTCATCAACTGTAGTAGGCTTTTCAAGTCCGAGGAAGTTAAGCCACTTTGTGTTGATGTACGTGAAGTTGTTACCTACTGTCTGGATAGCTGTCTTGTTTGAACCGAGCTGCTCGATCCATGGAAGTGCCCAGATATGGCCCTCTGAATCCTCACACATTGTGCGGTACTCAGGGTACTTATCAAATACTGCCTTAAGGTTAGGCATGTTGTTGTCAATGTAGTCCTCAAGAGGAAGGATAACGCCCTGGTCTGCATATCTGATAAGATCAGAATTGCTGAAGCCTGCGTTGAATACCATGTCTGTAAGTGTTCCCTTGTTGGCCATGTTGAGCTGGATCTTATCTCCCCACTGATCACTTGAAATTGCTGTCCACTCTACATGTACGTTGGTCTGCTCTTCGAGTCTCTTAAAGATTGTTCTCTTGTTAGGATCTGACTCTGTTCCTGATGGATAGCTGATGGTACCTGTTATGGTAACCTGCTTCTCAAGCGGAAATGTGATGTTGTCCGCTGACACCTCAGCTGCACCGCTTCCTGTTGCCCCTTTTCCGCAGCCTGCGAGCATGCTTACTGACATTGCTGCTACCAGGGCTGCACTAAGTAACCTTGATGTTTTCTTTTTCATTTTCCTCTCCTTTTTTCCCTCATTTATTTTCAACCTTGTTAGAAACAAGGAAGTTCTGCTCTCGCTCTGCTCGCCAGAACACGTTCACACCAGACTCGAAAATACCTCGTCAGGTGTTCTCAGCCAAGGAAGTTCTGCTCTTGCTCTGCTCGCCAGAACACGTTCACACCAGACTCGAAAATACCTCGTCAGGTGTTCTCAGCCAAGGAAGTTCTGCTCTCGCTCTGCTCTAGCCTTTTACCGAGCCAACCATAATTCCTGAATCAAAGTACTTCTGGAAGAACGGGTACATCACAACCAGCGGAAGGCTGGAGATGATGATCGTTGCGTACTTCAAAAGCTCCGCAAGCTGCGCTCTCTGAGCTGTACTCTGCATATCCGCGATCATTCCCGGGTCAGGCTCATTCTGGATAAGTATTGCCCTGAGCACCAGCTGAAGCGGCTGTTTGTTGGCTGAATTGAGATAGATCATTGCGTCAAAGTAGCTGTTCCACATTCCTACAAACTGCCACAGTGTCAGTACTGCAATAAGGGGTGTACACACCGGAAGCAGTATCCTGAAGAAGAACACCAGCTCATTGGCACCGTCAACATCTGCTGCCTCTCTGAGCTCAGTGGGAATACCTTTGTAATAAGTTCTTGCTATGATCATGTTCCATACACTGAAGGAACCGGGAAGTATCACAGCCCACATGCTGTCCAAAAGTCCCATATTGCTGATAAGAAGATATGTAGGGATAAGACCGCCACCAAAAAACATCGTTATGATGAAAATGGTGTTAAAGATCTTTTTCCCCTTAAAATCATCCCTGGACATAGGGTATGCGCACAGCAGTGTGATAAATACTGAGATTGCTGCAAACAGTACTGAATAAAGCACTGCGTTAAAAAATCCTGTCCATATCTGTGAGTTCGTCATTACTCTCTCGTAAGCTGTGAGAGTCCACTTGCTCGTATCAAAAACTATACCCTTGTTCTGCAGGGTTATCGGATCCATGAATGACGCGATGATGATGTAAACCACAGGTCCGATGATCGCTGCTACGAAAAGCCCCAGTAATATATATCCTGTTAAAAGAAATATCTTATCGCCAATGGAGGCTCTTGCGAATTCACTTTTTTTCATGGTTAGTGTCTTTTCCATCTGAGTTCCTCCTTATAGTCCCTGTCCGTCATTCATCTTCTCTACTATCTTATTGACAGTGATAAGAAGTATTACATTTATGATGGTGTTAAAAAGTCCAACGGCTGTCGAATAACTGTAGTCACCGTTTAAAAGACCTTTCTTGTAAACGTAGGTTGCAATGATCTCAGATGATGCCAGGTTCATATCTGACTGAAGTGCGTATGCCTTCTCGAAGCCGATGCTCATGATGTTTCCGGCCTGAAGAATGAACTGGATAACAACCATGTCCTTGATAGCCGGCCACTCAACTGCCTTGATCTGCTGCCAGATGTTGGCTCCGTCGATCTGTGCAGCTTCCTTGAGCTCCTTGCTGGCGTTTGCCAAAGCTGCAGTGTACATGATGGATGCCCATCCGGCTCCCTGCCAGATACCGCTTATGATATAGATCGGTCTGAAGGCTGCCGGGATCGTCAGGAAATTGATGCTGCTCCCCATCATCATGTTCAGTGGTCCTGTTACGGAAAGAAGAATTCTTACCATACCACAGAGGACGATGACTGAAATGAAGTTCGGCATGTACAGCACAAGCTGGATCTTCTGTTTGATCTTGCTACTGGCAATTCTGTTAAGAAGCAGTGCCAGAATGATCGGCATTGGGAATCCCCAAAGAAGTCCGAAAATACTCAGTTTCAAAGTGTTCATTAAATACTGAAGAAAATCCGGTGAAGATAAGAATTGCTGGAAATACTTAAGTCCGACCCACTCACTGCCCAGAATTCCTTTAAAAGGATTGTATTTCTGGAATGCGATCAGGATTCCTCCCATGGGTAAATACTTAAATACAATAGTAAGAATCAGTGCAGGCCCCAAAAAGAATACATATAACTGCCAATGCTGTCTTATATACACCAGCGTGTTATGCAGACTGTTGTCTTTCGCTTTTGTATTCATATAACTCCCCTCTTTTTTACATTTGTAACACTCTTGTTTGCGTATGTAAAATATATCACGGTGTGAATATGGTGTCAATATAGAATTTTTACATTTGTAACATTTTTTATTTACATTTGACACATAAATTTTTACATTTTATAATGAATGAGGTGCTTATGGCCTTAGACGGATAAGTGCCCAGTCTATATAAATATATCGGAGAATTATCATGTCAACTAAAGTTACCCTTCAGGATATAGCGGATGCTCTGGGAGTATCACGCAACACCGTTTCAAAAGCAATCAATAATACAGGAGTTCTGGCAGAATCCACCAGGCAAAGAGTCTTGGAAAAAGCCATAGAGATGGGTTACAAGCAGTTTTCATATGCCAATTCCGTTTCAGAAATAAGAAATCCTTCCGTAGCAAGAACAAAAGCCTCCGGAGAAATAGCTCTTTTCACCGGAAACTTTCTGAATAATTCGCACTTTGCTTCTACCATGCTTGATAAATTCCAGCATGAGATCTCAATATTAGGATACAGTCTGACCATGCACAGGGTTGATGAGAACAACATAGTGGACTTAAGCCTTCCCATCTCCTACAGGCCTGACAACACCAAGGCAATTGTATGCATCGAGATGTTCAATCATCCCTACTGCGAAATGCTCTGTGGTCTCGGACTCCCGGTCCTGATGATCGACGCTCCCGTTGCCAGTTACTGGAAGCCACTTGATGCAGATATCCTGCTGATGGACAACTTCTCAAGCATCTACACCGTCATCAATGATATGAGCAAAAGAGGTTTGAGCAAGATCGGATTTGTAGGACAGGTAACCCACTGTCGCTCCTTCTACGAGCGTTTCATGGCATTTAGGGAAGCCATGTATATCAACAACATTCCCTTTAATGAGGACTACTGTCTTACAGAAGTACATGCGCACGATGCCAGCTACAAGGAATATCTGTATAAAGCCCTTGAAAAGATGAAAGAGCTCCCTGAGATGTTCATCTGCGCCAACGACTTCGTTGCCCTCGACCTTATATATGGTCTTCGAAAAATGGGAATAGAGTGTCCGCGCGACATCAAGCTCTTTGGATTTGATGATTCGCCGGAATCCAAGATCATGACTCCATCGCTCTCCACCAGCCATATCCACAGTCAGATCATTGGATACTCCGCTGCGAACCTGGTTGTATCAAGGATTGAACAACCCGATCTCAACTATCGTATCACCTATACCGAGACAGATCTTATCTACAGACAATCAACGGATTGAGATTATTCCTCAATCCGTTTTAATAAGTCTTTTTTCTTAAGGCCGTTAAGCTTCGCCGCTTTAGGCCAGCCCATGCCTGCCATAAACATGTAGGCAGACCTTGGGAATTTGTACGCATCAGCATAAATATCATCGATAGCTGATGAGCTTTTTATTACGCCTGCAAGACTCTCAATGGCTTCCACCACATTTTTCACCGGTCCGTTGGCACCATTTATGCTCTTTACCAACATTCCCATCATTTCACCGGCGCCGACTGCCACTCCGCCGCAATAAGAGAATCCGCATTTTTTACTCCATTTTCTGACCTGTTTCAGGACATTCTTTATCTGACGGCTCTCATAAAATCCCATGTTCACAACGGCATATATCTTTTTATCATCAGACGGACATGTCCTTACTGCCTTTTCCATCATTTCCATGATCCTTAGGAGGGCCGAGGGAATACCGTCCACATACATCGGCATGCCAAGAACTATTCTTTTTGCGGACAGAAGCTTTTTGACCAGTTCTTCAGGGTTGTTGATGCAGGCAGAGAGATTGATGGTTTCGATGTTTTCTCCAATGCTGCCTGCAAGTTTATCAAGCAGTCTGCCGGTATTGGAGCTTTCACCGCGCAGACTGGCATTTAAAAGAATTACTCTGCCAAAGTCCCCGGCACAGGTTTTATCTGTATTACAATCAGTGACTGCCTTGTATGCCGAGTATGTCGTACTTTCTTCATTACCCGTACTGTCTACAGCCTTGTTCTGCTCTTCAAACCTGATATCCTTGATCACGCCATAGAAATTCCTACACACAGCCTCCACGTAGCGTTTTGCATCAGCCTGATCCTCTTTTGTGAGGCCCTTTCCCCTGAAGATCACCGTGATCTTTTTATCCTCAGGATAGCGCTTCTTGTGATGCATCTCATTATCAACAATCGTAAAGTAAGGAAGCACCCAGCCGATGCTCCTGTCAAAGACATTCTTGACAAAGCTGCTAAAACCGCCATAGGTATATTTGCTCATAACAACAAGCTCATCCGCCTGATGGATAAGAGCTCCCATCCTGTTATATCCGTCCTTTATCACACATTCTCCGGGTGTCTTAAGCCAGCAGCCAAAACACCCAACGCAGGGCTTTATCTCTTTTGACGGAGCTATAACTTCCCATCCCCGGTAATCCTGTGCTATCTGTTCCCACTCTTTTTCATCAAGATCATGAATAAGTAAATTCATATACTTCTCCCCCTGATACTGCATATCCGCGAATCGTTTTGTTTTCTTTGATAATATACTATGATATCAAAAACAATTATGCCTTTCACTTATTTCACTTCTTTTTGCACTTATGTTTTTTTATAGTAAAAACTCTGCAACTTTCTTTTTTACCACCTTCATGTCCAGCGGGCGCTCTTCCGTTTCCATTGTGATAATAAGGTTCACCCCAAGAACAATCCCAATCTCTTCATAGTCCAGCAGCTTGTTGAAGTTTCTGGTTGCATACCCTGCCTGATTTATAAGCCCAAGGTGTTCAATGTAAACAGTCTTGTTTTTTCTCACATTCAGTGCTGCAAAATCAGGACAGGTTCTGCTGCCATCCTTAAAGAACACTTCCGGCTCACAGACATACGGAATCCCCTGTGCATTCAGGTAGTCAGCAATCATCTTCTCCGACTTTGATCTGACAGCTTCTCCCTTGGCTGAACAGTCCTCCGGCACGCTATCCTGATCTTTTCTTAGCCTTAGTTCAGTGTTTTAGCTGTCTTCGTTTTAAGCCATTTTAACTTTTGCCTTCTTAGGGCCGGCAATTACGTCTTTTTTGAAGAATTATCAATCTTAGATATGTGAATTTTTTGTCAATACGTCTCGTTTCTCTTTCTGTATGTAAAAGCCGTAGTAACATCCCCACCTATTCACAGAGCCTCTGACTTTTCACATCTTTTACTAAGAAAATGCCAAAATAGCCGTAGTTCAACGTAGTCCTGATCCGAGATTTTCCCCTAATCACCTACTTTGCTACTGTTTTTATTATTCTTTTCGGAAAACAGACGTAGTTCAGGATTTGAACTATATCTTTTTTGAACAAAACAGAAATAAAGACGTAATTATCCTAATTCCACAGTGAAACTGACTTTTATCAAGTGGTCAAGTGATAAAGTGATTTATGAACCAAGTTTCACCGACGGAGACTATAATACCCTACAATCAGGCAAAAAGCAACAAGCTATAGCCAAGCGGTGCACACCAGCCCCAACTCATTGTAGGGCAACAAAAAAACCGCTCAAACTGAGCGGTTTTCATGAATCGGAGTGACGTGATTCGAACACGCGGCCCCTACCTCCCTAAGATAGTGCTCTACCAACTGAGCCACACCCCGATTTGGGTTGTCACAGGTTTCTCAACCAGCGACAAGAGCTATTATATAACGTGGCGTCATTAAAAGCAAGACTATTTTTTAAATCTGCCAACATAATATTACAAGTCCAGCAAATATCAGCGATGCAGCCATCGCGGTTCCCATAGCAAACCTTAAAGCCCGGGCGAAAATCCCGCCACTTTCCTCAGGCCAGAGCCATGAAAAGCCGAGAGATACAAATACCAGCGTTGCAGCCATGTATCTGAAATCGCCACTGCAGGTGTAAGGATACTTAAGCAGATACAGCACGAAGCTCACGAGCATGAGCACGAAGGTTGCAAGCAGGAACCCAAAAGAGAGTCTCTCCTCCTGTGATTTTTCTGATCTGCCAAATACCTTGCCGGCGCAGGATGCAATGAACACAACGGAAGAAACCACCGCTACGATAATTGCAGCCACATAAGCAATGCCGGCCATTGCCCTGAGCGCCTCTCCCAGATCCGCAGGATACCCCTCCGCAAACATCGCGGTCTGAAAGAGGATAACCCATCCGTTGTGGCAGGCCTCAGCGCTTATGGGATGGAACGGGAAATCTATCCTCAAATCCCAAGGCATAGGGATTCCTACGATCTCCCACGGTGCATAGTTTCCCATGTACATAACTGAACCTGTGCCCTGGGTTGGAAGCCCGGGCTTCTTGCCGTAAACAATAAGATTCCTTAAGATGAACGACAGCCCTATCGGTGCGCAGATCACCGTAAACAATGCCTCTTTGATCAGTGTATCTCTGATAAGGACAAGGTTCTTGGAACGCATAGCACTTATCAGGCAGATTACAAACACAAATGCAACAGTAATAGCACAGATAGCTGTATTGAGCTTTGTTATCATTGCAAAGCCAAGCGAAAGTGCAAGAAGCACTGTATTCTTGTAACTCTTATCCCTTATCCATGCAAGAGTGCGCCAGATCGTCGTAAGAAGCAGTAAAAGAGCCAGAATATCATTATTAACCGAACCGGCAAGGATCATCATCCTGGGCTGGAAGCAAAACAGAAGCATTCCGAGAAGCAGTCTCTTTCCCTTTGCGCCGCACTCAAGCAGGATATGCAGCATCACAAGCATACAAAGCCCCGAATATATAAGTGTCGGCACCTGGAGGTTCTCAAAAGCCAGCGCTTCCTGTACTCCGATGAGCCTTTGCACAGTCAGCCACAGAGCCTCTATAATATGATGCACCGGAGGATGAAAATATCCGAACACCTCATAGGGATCCATGTCCGGGAGTTTAAAGAACTTGTAAATATATTCGATATATCCCAGATGCCCGATGTTGACACCATCGGTTCCAAAGCCCGTGTAGGTTCCCGTGTCATTCTGCAATGTCAGGATATCGTAAAAGAGCACGTAGTAAACCCTTAGCAGCATTCCGCCAAAAAGCATGTAGCCAAGAGCCTTGCCCGTTGTAAGTTTCCCACTCAGATGATCTCTGACAAACAGCGCAGCACCCACAAAAAAGCTCGCCAGAATAACAGCTCTCTGCAGCAAAGTATCCGCACCTGCTGCCATCGAAGTTGCCGGCAGAGCCTGAAGAAACGCAACAGCTGCCCCAAACATCAGGATCATTATCCTGCTCTTAACAAATAAACTCTTTTCTATAGTCTCCAATTATTTATTTCCCCATGAATCTGATTATATTTGATGAAGTGACCTTGGCATACGGAAGCCTTATGTACCGCCCGTTCTCAATGGCGTATTTATCCGAGAGCTCTTCTATACTGCCGCCCCCGGCAAGCACTCTGGCCAGGTCAAACATGGCGGTAGCCTGTCCTTCTTTGTCATTGTAGACTGTCCCCAGCATTTTGTCATCTCTGACAGCCTCAAGTCCTACGTCCGTTCCGTCAATGCCGACAACTGCCGGCCACTTGTTTCTTGGTATAGCCATGGCTTCATAGGCATCGATCGCTCCAAGGGCCATATCATCATTATTGGAAAGGATCAGTTCAATGTCATCGCCGTAGTCCTCGATAAACTGCGTAGTCTTGGTCTGAGCCTGAGCCCTGTTCCAGTTGGCAATTGCATACCCGAGCTTATCTATCTCAACGCCCTGCTTCTTAAGGGTATTAACTGAGGCTTCGGTCCTCACGATCGCATCCTGATGCCCTGCTTCTCCCTCAAGCACCACAAACTGGATCACACCGTCACGGTTTTTATCCAGTTCCTTATGAGTGATGCACGCCCAGGCAGCCAGCTCACCCTCCATAACACCTGACTCCTCTGCATTGGCGCCTACGTAAAAGAGCTTGTCCCACCTTCCGATATCTCCTTCAACCAGCTCTCTGTTAAAGAAGATGATGGGAACATCCGCCTTTCTCGCGGCATCTATGACCGTCGTCGGATCAGTCCTGTCCACAAGGTTCACGCAGATGACATCAAATCCGTCCTCTATCATCTTTTTCACCTGGGAGTTCTGGGTCTGCTGACTCTGCGCAGCGTTGTATACTGCTATCTCCACATCATCACTCTGAAATGCCACAAAGCACTCAACCAGCTGTCCTATGAAGGTATCATACTGGTCGTAAACCGTAACTCCTATTCGTATTTTACTCTCGCTTTTATTTACGGGCTGTTTCCCGCAACCTGCTATCATCATTGTCAAAAGACATATCGCCATCACGAGAGAAACATAAGCTTTTTTCATATCCCCTATCCCCGAAATTCATTAAATCAACTAGTGTCCCACAGGGAAAAGAATCCTCTGATTGCTCTCATCAAAGAGGTTGTCTCTGTTTACAACCCTGAAGGGTATCTTCTCGTCCTGCATTGGAGTAAGCCTGTTATCAAGCCTTCTTGCAACAGCTGCCACCGACTGATATCCCATGTAATACTCATTGGGAACCACCATACTGGTGATGAGCCCGTCATCCAGATAACTTACATTTTTGATAGAAATGCCTACTCCGAAGATCTTTGGTATCTCCTCCTGCTTGAGTGCATATTCGCAGGCCGACTCCAGACCGCTATTATCAAGTGCTACAATGATATCAGCCCTTGACTCATTCTGACGTCTTACCAGTCTGTCAGTCATGCTTACAGGGTCATAGTCAGACCATGCAATCTCAGCTCCCGATGACTGTATATTCTCAGTAAATCCCTGAAGCCTCTCTGAAAGCGCATTTTGTCTTAGATTTCCCGTAAGGATTCCTATGGTCTTTCCGTTTAAGTCGTTACCGACAGCTATCCTCACTTCATTGGCAAGCGCGCTTCCCAGTTCTACATTATCAACCTGGATACAGGCTGATTTTCCCTCAACATCGACATCCATATCAGCGCTGGTATCTACCAGCAAAAGAACTGCTTTGTTGCTGATG
>JAFSTR010000133.1 GCA_017445665.1 Butyrivibrio sp.
ACGAAGCAGAGGCTGTATGCCTTGATGCAGCTTCTATTAATGAAAGCTTTACGACATAAATAGCCGCATGCAGAAAGGCTGAACCCTTACGGATTCAGCCTTTCTTAAATGCACTTAGTATGTCTGTAAACCTAAGTTTATACTATATCAGATCAGAACCACCTGAATATTCTGCTGATCACCTTGGCAACTGATACAATTACCCTGGTAACAGTCTTTACAACTGCAGCGACGAACTTAACTGCCGGGATCACTACAGGAGTAACCGGTGCAGGAGCTGGTGCCGGATCATCGTTACCGCCGGGATTGTCGTTACCGCCGGGATTATCACCACCACCCGGGTTATCAGGATCATCAGGATCATCAGGGTCATCAGGATTTTCCGGATCATCAGGAGTTCCCGGATTGTCCGGATTCTCAGGATCCTCAGGCTCGATAGCTGTATAATCTCCGGTCCTGTAGAGATAGAAATCATCCCATGCTCCCCAGGCGCCTGCTGAAGCCTTTACACTTACACCGATAACAACCTCTGTGCCATTCTTGGTAACAGTGATATCTGTAACTTCAGGATTTGCCCAGTTCTGCCAGCCTGTGACGCCGGTCTGCACAGAATACTCTTCTCCGCCATTAACCTTGGCATATACCAGAAACTCTGCGCCATCGCCTGCATCTCCGCCCTCGATATATGTTCCGAGCTTGTAGATGCCGGCATCAAGAGTAACTGTCTGCTCAGCAGTGTAATCAATATCAGCATCATCCCAGAACTTCAGGCAGTATGAACCTGTACGGACGTTGCTGGAATCAGCCTGTCTGCCTACACATGAAGCAGCATCAGTGATCGTCCACATGGTCATGTCGGAGTCTTCAAATCCGGGATTCTTAACATTGTTAACAGGATTTATAGTGAGTGCACACTTGACTTCGCTCGTCTCCTCGTCACTAAGTGCAACGCTTCCGCTTATCTCATAAGAACCAACGCCTGCTGTAACTGCTGCATCAAGCTCGTCTGAGTTCCAGGTCACAGGAAGCTCTTTTGCCGAGCCGTCTGAATAAGATACAACTGCAACTTCCGGAAGGTTAATCTCCTGTCCGATCTCTACGGTAACAGGCTCTGCCTTTACAGAAGTAACAACGATAGGTGCTGTAGCGCCTGTTCTGATGTAGCTGTAAATCCTTGCTGAATCAAGAGGATGTCCGGAAAAATCAAACCACGCCTCGTTATCAACTGCCGATCCGCCGTACCAGTCCTTGGCATCCTTGTCATATGCTCCGGAAAAAGAGCTTGCCCAGCCGCTTCCGTATGTCTCCCAGATCTGCTTGTTCTGAGCAAGGATCTCTGCTGCGTTGTCAGCCTCCTCGTCATATACCTGAACAGGGATCCATGCTGGCTCCCAGTAGAATACGCCGATACCGTTCTTTACATTTGCAACAGTGTTAACAACTGCTCTTACAGAGTTTGCCTGGCCCTGAACCGAAACATCGTAGTTCAGAGCATCTCCTGACTTACCTTCGTACTCTGTATTTCCATGGCCATCTCCATCCTTCAGAGTATATACATAGGAAGTCTCAGCAACCATCACCATCTTGTCGTAGGTGTTTGCAATATCGGAAAGAACCGAATTAAGGTTATCAAGAGTTCCGTGCCAGTATGGATAATAGGAAGATGCAAATACGTCGTAATCAACTTCATACTTTTCAAGATTAGCAGCATAGCCTGCGTATCTTCCGCTTGTCTCGGGATTTGTAAAATGCACGGCAACAAGGATCTGCTTATCTTTCGCAGATGCAACAGTCCTTACAGCCTTGCTTCCTGCAGAAAAGATCTTAGCCATATTTGCCCAGCTGCTCTCTCCTGCAACGCCGTTGTTGGTCTCGTTGCCGATCTGGACCATGCCCACATTAACGCCGCTGTCTATAAGACTCTCAAGACTATCAGCCGTGAATGTCTCAATAGCTTCTGCCTTATCATCAACGCTCATGGAAGCCATGGACTTAGGTGCAGTCTGCTTGCCGGGATCTGCCCAGAAGTCAGAATAGTGGAAGTCAATGAGTACCTTCATTCCGGCATTTGACGCCCAAACGCCGATCTTTCTTGCAACTTCCAGATCACAGTTTCCGCCGCCGTAGTTATTTCCGTTTCCGTCTGTCGGATCGTTCCATACACGGATCCTTACATAGTTAACTCCGCAATCGGCAAGGAAATCAAAGAATCCCTGATCTGATAATTCGTTGCCGTCATAGTCGTAGAACTTAACTCCGCTGTTCTTCTCTGAAACATATGAACTTACATCAACACCTGTAATAAAGTCCACGTCCGCTGCCGTTACCTTCTCAACATAAATGGGAGCTTCTACGGATGTATCCTCTTCTTTGGCTGAAAGCGCAAGAAGGCTTACATTATCAAGATCTCCCCAGTAGGCTCCCGGAACATCTCCGGAGATCTTAATCTCAACATCGCCCTCTTCTGTGATCTTAAACTCATCACTCTCAAGGCTGTACCAGTTGTTCCATCCCTTTGTTGCTCCGAGGGAAACTGTAGCCAGCTCCTGTCCTTCGGCATCTGTTGCTGAAAGAGTAAGACCCGTCTCTGCCTCTGCTCCCTCAAGTGATAGCGATAACTTGTAGGTTCCTGCAGGAACTGCAGTAAGCGTCTGACTCAGCAAAAGAGCTTTACTCTCCGAACCGTTATTCCAGTAATTAAAGAAATTGGTAGCATTTCCTGTTGCCCACTGATCAGTCTTAACAAGGCTGCCAACGCTGTCCCCGTCTGCATCTGCCATCTCCACATTCCAGGAAGATGCATCTCCGGTCTCAAAATCTCCGTTAGCTACAAGCGTTGTTGTCTTCCACTCTGTCTCGCCATCATTTACATCGCCGGTATTCTCACTTCCGGTGTTCTCGCTTCCGTTATTTTCATCTGCATTCTCATCATCGTTACTATTATCTGAAGTGCCTTCAGCCTTCTTAACAAGCTTCACGCTGTTTAAATATCCCCAGCCGTCCTTGCTCACATCGAACACAGCCTTGATCACAACACCCTCTGTATCTTCATCCAGAGTAAAATCATAGCTTCCGGTAAGCCAGTTGTTATAGCCCGTCAGAGATGTCTTTTCCCCATCTGCGCCGGCAGCGCTTACATAGAAATCTGCACTCTCGCCCATAGCCTCGGCTGTCAAAGCATAGTCTCCTGCTTCAAGATCCACATCCTGAGAGAGTGTAAGAACACCATCGCCGCTTCCAAACCAGAAGTTCACTCCGTTATCCGACCCGTCTGAGGGAGCGTT
This sequence comes from Butyrivibrio sp., assembly GCA_017445665.1. Classification (GTDB taxonomy): domain Bacteria; phylum Bacillota; class Clostridia; order Lachnospirales; family Lachnospiraceae; genus Butyrivibrio. The sequence continues at coordinate 3,285 of JAFSTR010000133.1, forward strand.
CATCCACTCGTCCGAAGAATAAGCAAATGACTTTATGCTGGCGCCGGTTGCATCCCAGTCATCCACTTCTACTTTCCAGCCGGCATCATCTCCCCATATGTCAAAAGACATATCGGCGTTAGCCAGAGTTATCTCGCTGCTTCCGCCATCTTCTGTCGCGGCAAAGGCCGTTACGCCCGATGCACTTCCAAACACCATTGCAGCCGTCATCACTACTGACAATGATCTTTTTAACGTTTTCCCCTTCATGTTTTTCCTCCCGATTAATGTTAAGTTAGTTCTCCGCCATACCCTTTGCGCAACTTTTTTGCGCAAAACTAAAACCATGAGCAACCGTTGGTAATAGCATAAAAAAGAGAACCCATAGACTATCCTAGTCCATAGGTCCTCTTAATTCAATTCACCGCAAACTACAATTTAAGACTCAGAAAATTGTAGATTTCTTATAAAATCCGCATGTTTCCTGATGCGCAACCATGCGCAATTTTTCGTGATTTTATTGGTCAATTTGACGATTCTGCCATTTTCTGTATCACAATGGGCCAGATACACGTAGCGAAGATCAACATTATAAATCTTGCTATAAAATTGCCCCAATGTCCTCCAAAAGCCGCAACGACTGTTGCCGAGGCAAAATGATCTTTCCAGGTAATGGCCAGTGCAGCTCCAACACAGACCAGTATAGGAAGATTCGATGCACCCTCCGGAATACGGTAATGGATGTAGTGCCTCTCCAGAAAACTTCCTATCAGAAATCCCATAAACGCTCCGCAGGCTTTAAAGCAGTCATTCATCATCTTTGACGGATCAACCAGAAGATTTCCTGATGCATCATAGTCCATGGGATATGGTTTTACCTGTATATACACTAAAGATGCAATGACGAACAGCAGTCCGATCACTGTCAATATGTCCAGCAGTCTCTCGTTCCCTTCAGCTTTCTCTGATACTTTGTAAACAACGTAAAGAATAACTGCAGATTCGATCAAAGCACACAGTACATCCTGTGGTGTATGCACGCCGAGGAAGTTCCTGGAAAATCCTGTAAGTAATATAAGAACAATACATGTGATCGACAGCCACCTCCTTTTGTCCTTCTGCCAGATGGCAACAGCTCCGTAGACCGTAGATGCTGTCTTTGTGTGTCCACTCGGAAAAGAATACCCGGTAGCTGCAACCTTTGAATCCCCTGCAGGCTCAATCAGATCTGAACGTATCCATGGACGATAGGCACATACTGTAAGCTTAATGACTCCATTGATGACTTCACCAAACCACTGGGTTGTCAGGAAATAATATCCCCATTTCTTGTTTACGCCCCAGAAGATCACAAAGGTAAGGAACGGAAGTATCTCTACGGCAAACTTGGAAATGGCATTAAAAAACTCATCAAAGATTCCTCCTGTCGCATTCCTTAATTCCTGCAGAAGCAATAAGTACTGAATATCAAATTCCATTTTTCATCTCCTCTGGTATTTTAAAATTCAGGTAGTCATTTTGTTCCATTTACTATTATCCGATAAAAAGTGCACAAATGTCATAGTACAAAAAAGAATTAATAGTTTTTTAATGGATCTGATAAGGCATAAAAAACCGTCCCGGCTATCACCTGATTTCAAGTGACAGCCAGGACGGCCGGCTAACCATATTTAAGATTTCTTATTACTTATTCTTAAACTCTTTTTCTTACGAAAAATGCATATGCTGCTGCACCACCGGCTACGGCAACTCCAAGTACTGCAATGAGTACATATTTAAGCACATCAGAGATACCACCGTTATTCGGCTTATCTGAAAGAGCTGTCTTGTTATCCTCTATAGTTGCAGTATTGTTTGTTGCTGTTTCTGTAGTCTGTGTACTGTCAGAATTGTCTGTAACTGTCTCTTCAACAGCAGGTGTTTCCTTAGTTTCTTCAGTAGCTGTATTCTCTACAGTTCCAACTGTCTCAGGCTCTGTGGTTGTTGTCTCAGAGCTCTTTGATGTATTAGCTGAAGAACTGTTTGACTTAGCTGCCTTTGAAGATGATGCCTTTGCAGAAGCGACTGCTGTGCTGTTCTGTGAAGCTGCAGGATTCTGCTCATTTGCTCTGTTCGCGCCAAGAACTGCTCCGCTGCCGTTTGAAGGCTGAGAAGCTGATCCTGAAGATGAACTTCCTGAACCTGATGAGTTGCCTGATCCTGATGAACCGCTGCCTGATGAGCCTGCTGAACCGCCACTGCTTCCACCTGTGCTTCCGCCTGAGGTGTTGCCTGATCCTGAGCCGCTTCCTGTACCGCTTCCGCTTCCTGATCCGCTTCCCTGGCCTTCTCCACCGGTTACAACATCAAACTTATCATCATCAACTTCCTCAGCATCGTTTGATCCTGTTCCACCTTCGGAGGCCTTAACAAGATCGATCTTTGCATTCTTGAAGCTGAATGCGAGTTCTCCTGCTGCAGCACTGTTACCGAAACCGAAGTTAAGGTGAACAGCTTCGATCGTTGTATCTGCAGTAAATACTCTCTCATAGCTGTTGAACTCGCCCTTTGAAGGATCGTAACTGACAGTCTTTTCTTTTTCATCAAATGCATGCCAGCTTCCGCCGTTCTCCTGAACGATGTACTGGAATGTATTGTTTGAATTTCCTGTGAGCTTATAGTCAAAGCTGAGCTTATAAGTCTGTCCTGCCACAAGCTTGAAGTCGTTACTTGCAAGCTGAGGTGAATACCATGTTCCACCACTTACGATGTTAGTCATAGTTACAACACCGTCTTTTGTCTCAAGTCCGATCTCACCGCCATTTCCGTTGTCTCCTCTGTAAGTAGACTCACCGTTAAGCGGATACTCATCTACAAATGATGCCTGGTTCTCGCCTCTCATAAATACGTTATCGAGCTGAACGTTTGCACCCTTACCGAATGAAAGAACAAGAGCTGCATTTTCTGCATCTTCTTTTGTTGCAAAAACGAGTGTGTATGATCTTACACCGCTGTCCTTGCTGTAAGAAGCTGCTGCTGAGCCGAGCTCTTTTCCAAGAGCAACCTCATCACCGTTCATCTCAAGTGAGTAAACAGATGCCTTAACAACTGTGTCTTCTGCGCTGTAGAGATCGAACTTTACAGTGTAGTTGTCAGCCTTAAGGTTAAGTCCGGGCTGGTAAACAGCAGGTGACTTACCGTTATCTGAACTGATCTGGGCACGTCTCTCGTAGAACTTAACGCCGCCATCGATCTTCTCGTAGTTTGTCTTTGAAGCAATGTCGACAACTTTCTTGTCGCCATCCTTAAGTGCCTGTGTTGTATATCTTGGAACAACTACTGTTGTGCCGTTTGTTGCATTCCAGTATCCCAGGTGAAGGTCGCCCTGATCAAAGGATCCGTTATAAATGATGTTGCCGTTTGCAAGAGGCTGTCTTGGTCCGTCGCCTGTGCTTCCGATCTCCTCGGGATCGACGATCTCAACCTTTACGTTTGATACGTAAACATCACCTGATCCTCTTGCACCGAGATTGAACTCTATTCTGCATCTGTCAAAGTCTTCTGTCTGCTGGAATACGTAAGAATACTTTGAAGGTGTGTTTGTGAGCTTGAAGGTCTGGATACCGTATGTGCTCCATCCCTTCCATTCCTTGGCATCACAGTTAACTTCTTTTCCAAGGATAGAACCTGTTCCGTAAGCATCAAAGGATACCTTGTAAACATAGCCCTTCTTTGCATTGTAATGACCGATCAGCTGAACTGAGTAGTCGTTTGAACCTGTAGTGTTAACTGTCACCTTAGCCCAGTCTTTTCCGTCTGCATCCTTGTAAGGAGCAATCTTTGCATCAGTTGCATCGCTCTGATATGAGAGATACCACTTATCCATCTCAGCTGATGCATCATCCATTCCGCCGCCGACACAAGTCTCGATATTGTCAGCCTTGATCTCAGTGATCTGGTTGATTCCTGCAAGATCAGCCCAGTTATCATTGCCTGCGCCTGATGCTGCTCTTGTTACGCTGTCAGCATATCCGTCTGATTTCTGATATACACGTACATAGTCAACGTACATGTTGATGTCATCCTGGAAAGCTGCCTTGTTAACTCCACCGCCGAACTGTCCGCTGTCTACAGCAAGGTTAAGGAGCATATGGAAAGGCATATCAAATGGTGCATCAAATCCAAGAGATGAAGATGCTCCTGAAATAGCGCTCTCCCATGTGCTGAGTGTATTGATAGCTACACCGTCGTAGTACCATGTGATCTCACCGGGCTTCCAGTCAATAGCATAGGTGTGGAAATATGTGTAAGGTGAGAAGAGATCAACATATCCGCTTCCCTTGTAGGTATGGCTGGGAACGCCCCAGTGAAGTGTTCCGCAAGCGATATTGTCTTTTTCATTAGAAAATGCACCGCAGGTCTCCATGATATCGATCTCACCTGAAACAGGCCAATTACCATAGATATCGTTGCTCTGTGGAAGCATCCAGAATGCAGGCCATGCACCTGCTGTCTGAGGAAGTGAAATTCTTGCCTCTATGTATCCGTAGGTTGTGCTAAGGAGTGCCTCTGTTCCCTTTGTGGTACGAAGTCTTGCTGATGTGTAGTTCTTGGCACTCTCATTCGCATAAACATATCCGGGCTCATAAGCTGCTGTAATTCTGAGAACACCATCGCCTTTTCCGTCACCGGAAAGATCTTCGTTTACACCGATGTTTTTGCTGTTTCCGGTGTAGCACTGAAGCTCTTTGTTACCCCATCCGGGATTTCCGCAGTCTGTTGAACCGTCGCCCCACTGAGGATACCAGTTATCCAGGTTAAGACCTGTAGTATTATCTACGTTTGCTCCCTCATAATTTCCATCAAACTCATCTGCCCAGATCAGATCATAGCCGGCCTTTGACTTGCCGGGATCTGCGTAGTTGTACAGATCGTTATCCGGGTTATTGAAATCATACTCTTTACCCTTTTTTGTTGAGCCGCCTGATGGAGCTGTACTGTTTGCCTTAAGAGTCATGTTTGAAACAGAGATAGTCTTACCTGCATTACCTGTTCCCTGACCAAACATAAGAGCAAGCTTTCCGTTATTTACAAAGTTAGCTGTTGCAGGTGCTGTTACGAGCTTAATATGAGTTGTCTCTCCGGCTTTTATTTCAGCTGTGTAAGGGCTTGGATCAAGGATTGATGACCAGCCAAGAGTCTCCTGCAGGTTAACAAATACCTTTGCGTCATCTGCGCAGTAGAAATCGCCTTCAAGGGTATAGGTCTCACCCTCGGTCAGATTAAGAAGGTGTGTGTACTGAACTTTATAGTTTGCATCGCCTTCAACTTCTACTTTGATATCAGCATCGCCGTTTCCCTTAGCTGTACATGTTCCGACTCCGCCTTCATTTGCCCAGAAATCCCAACCGTCTGCTGTAAGAAGGTTATCGCCTGATACCCCTGTCTCTACAGCATCAGTATCGATCAGGGCCAGATTTGCAATAGTTATTGTCTTACCTGCATTACCTGTTCCGTTTCCGAACATAAGGGCAATCTTGCCTGCAGACTCAAAGTTCGCTGTGGCTGCTGAAGTTGTAACATTTAAATGTGTTACTTCTCCGCCTTTAAGCTCAAGCTTATAAGGATTACCTTCTATAATGGAATACCATCCAAGTGTCTCCTGAATGTTTATGAATACTACAGCATCTTCTTCGCTGTAGAAATCACCGCTGAGCTTGTAGGTTTTTCCTTCTGCAAGATTCAGAGCCTGTGGAAGCTGAACTGCCCACTGCTGGCCACCTTCTGCATCAACTTTAACAACACCTGCGCCGTCGTCATTGATGGTAAAAGAGCCTGCTCCGTCTTCTCCGGTCCAGAAATCCCAAGCATTCTTTGTCAGTTCGTTGTTTTCATTATCAAGCACAAAAGCAGATTCCATAGAACCGGGAAGTTCAGGTGTCTCTTCAGTTCCTTCGCCGCCTTCGCCGTTATCACCGGTTTCGTGCTCAACATAAGCGCCATAGAGGCTCATGTTGGAAACTGTGATTGTCTTACCTGCATTTCCGGTTCCATCACCGAACATAAGAGCAAGTTTGCCGTTTGTTGCAAAGTTTGCGCCGGCTGCATTTGTTGTGATATCAAGGTGAGCTGTTTCTCCTGCCTTGATCTCAAGTTTATAAGGGCTGGCATCAAGTATTGAAGACCAGCCTAAGCTCTCCTGTATGTTGATGAATACAACCGCATCCTCGTCGCAGTAAAAATCGCCGGTAAGATGATAGTTTTCACCTTCTACGAGATTCAGCGCATGTGTGTACTGAACAGCGTAGTTCTGCCATCCGGTTGCATCAACTCTGATGTCAACAGCGCCATTTGCTTTGTCTGTAAGCTCTCCTGCTCCGCCTTCACCTTTCCAGAAATCCCATTTTCCCTTTTCGAGAACATTGATCTCCTGAACCTGCTCGCCTTCGCCGCCTTCATTCTCACCGGTTTCGCCGGTTTTGCCTTCACCGTTTTCGCTTTCACCTGGTTCTTCCTGTCCGGATCCGCCTGAAGCCGCATCCCCTGCAACAGTTACTGTCGCTGTGCATGCTTTTGACAGCTCATCGCCTTGCTGTCCCTGGATCTCAATGAGATATTCCCCTGCAGCATAGCTGTCAGGATACCAGTGCTTTCCTAAGGTCTCATTAGCATATACCTTTTCA
>JAFSTR010000134.1 GCA_017445665.1 Butyrivibrio sp.
AGAAAGCAATCCCTTTATTCATACCGTTCATTATTGCTTAGCAGCCTCCGTGATTTCATTTTCGTACCATTATATCATCTACACACCTAAATAAAAGACAATACAAAGTAAATTACACTAAACTTTTTCGCTACTCATGACAATAAAGATATTGGAAGAGTATGCGATACCGGAACGGACTCCGGTTTAATGCATCAGGGAGGATGCATATGAGTTCATGGATAAGTACGAAAAAAAGGGCATTGCCGGCACCGGACTATCCGGAGGTGCTGCTAATACTCCTGCTTTTAGCACAGCTGCAGCAATATCAAGCTCTCAGGCGCCAATAACCGTCTCGGTTCCTGCAGCCTATGGCTCAGGTGGCGCATCAATGAGCTTTGATGCCTTTGCTTAACCCTTTTTCTTAAGATATTTCTTTAATTTATTTCGAATTCTCTGCATTGCATTGTCAGTGGATTTCTCATCCCTGCCAAGCACTGCGGAGATTTCTTTTACACTCATGCCTGTTATATACAGATCAAGGACCTGACGCTCAAGGTCGCTCAGCTCTCTCTCTATTTCTTCCTCAAGGTCCTGCAGATTCTCCTGATCTATCACATACTGCTCTGGAATGAGGTTCGCATCTGATTCAAGCACTTCCTCAAGTATGGATTCTGCTCCGGGATCGGCGTCCTCTCTGCTTGCGTAGATGGATATGTAACTGTTGAGCGGAGCATGCTTTTTCCTGGAAAGAGATTTTATGGCTGAATACATCTGTCTCGAGATACAGAGTTCTGCAAAGGTCGCAAAACTGGCATCCCTTCCGGAGTCATAATCTCTTATCGCCTTAAAAAGGCCTATCATGCCCTCCTGGATCAGGTCATCCCTGTCAGCTCCCAGAATATACATTGACGCAGCCTTTTTCCTGACAAGATTTTTGTATTTGTTCATGATGTGATCAGTGATATCATCCGCCTCTCCGTCATGGATGCGAACTATCAGCTGCTCATCATCTATATCGCTATACCTTTCCTTGCTCATCTAAAGTCCTCACAGGCTTCTCTGTCTAACAACCTCAAAAGCAAGCACACCTGCAGCAACAGATGCGTTAAGTGAATCTATATCACCCTTCATCGGGATAGAAGCTATCATGTCACACTTCTCTTTTACCAGTCTTGAAACTCCGCTGCCTTCATTGCCTATTACAAGCCCGATCGCACCCTTTAAATTAAGCTTGTACATGGTAGTTCCGTCCATGTCAGCACAGGCAAACCAAAGACCTTTCTTCTTAAGGTCCTCAATTGTCTGGGCTATGTTGGTAACCTTGACAACAGGAGTATAGTTAAGAGCTCCTGCGGATGACTTGGCTACTGTAGCTGTAAGACCAACTGCTCTGTTCTTAGGAATGATGACTCCGTGAGCTCCGGCCAGATTGGCAGTTCTAATGATTGCTCCGAGATTGTGCGGATCCTCAATTCCATCTAGGACAAACACAAAGGGATCTTCATTCCTGGCCTCTGCCAGTTCAAAAATATCCTCCATTTCGGAGTACTTGTAGGCAGCTGCTATAGCTATAACGCCCTGATGCTTACCTGTTTCGGAAATCTGGTCAAGCCTCTCCCTGCTTACAAACTTAATAAGCGAACCCTGTTTCTTGGCTTCCCTTCTGATGGTAGACACAGGTCCGTCCTGGCACCCATCCAGAATATAGATCTTGTCAATGGTCTTGCCTGATCTATATGCCTCTATTACGGCATTTCTGCCTTCTATTTTCTCCTCATTGGGAGTAAGTATCTCTTTTTCCATTTAGAATCCTCATAAAATCAAAGGTTCAGTCCTGCTGTCTCAAGTCCCAGCTTCACCAGGTCAAGAGCCCTGTCCGTATCGCCTTTCAGATAGAGAAAACCGATAACCGCCTCAAGTCCTGTTGCCTCAAGATATTCCATGGTAGAGGCATTCTTGGCCTTGGTGTGCGGCTTGGAATTTCTTCCTCTTCTGTAGATATCTCTTTCTTCCTCGGTGAGGTCCTCCATAATGGCAGCTGCAACTGCAGCCTGTGCCGGTGCTTTAACAATAGCACTTGCTTTTTTATGGAGGTTGTTGACAGCCGTATTGCCTCGGTTAACAAGAACAGAACGGATCACCAGATCATATACCGCATCGCCGATGTAGGCAAGGGTGAGCGGTGAATAGGTCCTTATGTCCTTGGAGGTGATATCAAATTTCTCATTTATATAGTCGTTTAAACTAACTGCCATTTAACTCCCTCTCGGGTGTCCTTGATCTCGACGCCTCTGCTTAAAAGCTCTTCCCTTATGGCATCTGCTGTTGCGAAATCCTTAGCTTTCTTGGCTTCTGCCCTCTTTTGGATCTGCTCGTTTATATACTTGAGAAGTTCAGGATCAACTTCTGTCTCCTCGGAAAGTGCCTTTGCATGTCCTACAAGATCAAGCGAAAGCACTTTGTCAAAGCTCTCTACAAGAGAAAGCTTGGTAGCATCGTTTGTATCTGCCTTAAGGGCATCATAGAGAACTGTGATAGCCATTGAAGTGTTAAGGTCATCAGATATAGCCTCTCTGAACTTGTCCTCAAACTCCTTCTTAACAGCTTCATCTACAGCACCCTCAGCTTTAAGCTCGGCCACTCTCTTAACCAGCTTGTTGAATGTAGCCACATTGCTGTCCAGAACATCAAAAGAAAACTCAAGAGGCTTACGATAGTGGGACTGAAGGCAGAAGAATCTGTAAACCAGAGGATCATAGCCTTTTTCCTTGAGTACAGACACGGTAAGAACTGCGCCCTTTGACTTACTCATCTTGCCTGCTCTGTCATTTAAGTGATTGCTGTGGAACCAGTAATTGCACCACTTATGTCCGAGATAACTCTCAGACTGTGCTATCTCATTGGTATGATGCGGGAACAT
>JAFSTR010000135.1 GCA_017445665.1 Butyrivibrio sp.
TCTCATATCTCTTAGAAAGCTCATCCCTGTCCCCGCTGTAATCATGGATGGAAACAATGTCCGACTTTGTGTGGGTCCATCCGTCATTGGAAATGACGAGCCTCGTCTTGTCTATGGACTTTATGAGATAGTAAAGAGCAAGAGAATGAGCCTGTTCATCCTCCCTGTTAAGGATCTCGTGAACTCCCCAGGACTCGTTTAGTGGAACCCAGGCTATGATGCAGGGATGGGAATAATCCCTCTTCAGGATTTCAAGCCACTCAGCTGTGTGCCTCTCAACAGCCAGATGCGAGTACTCATAGGAGCTTGGTCCCTCGCCCCACACAAGGAGTCCCAGCTTATCAGCCCAATAAAGGAACCTCGGGTCCTCAACCTTCTGATGCTTGCGCACTCCGTTAAAGCCCATTTTCTTGGCGCTCTCAATATCTCTTTTCAGGTCTTCATCTGAAGGCGCCGTCAAAAGGCCTTTTCTGAAATATCCCTGATCAAGAAGCATCTTCATGTAATAAGGCCTGTTATTCAGCAGGATCCTTCCGTTAACAACATTTATCTTTCTGAAGGCGAAATAGGTCTTGACCTTATCCGGAACAGCGCCCTCCTCAGTGCCCCTCACAGAAATGTCCGCATCGAAAAGTACCGGATTCTCAGGGCTCCAGGTCCAGCTCTCCTGATGATGCCAATCAAGGGTAATAGCTGAATCCAGCCAGTATTTTACTCTGCCCCTTCCGTTCTTTATCCTGACCTCATCGGACAGAAGTTCCTGCCCTCTGAGCGAAATATTGACTGATGCAAAAGACTCTTTTGCCCCCGAAACTTCCATCTCTATCTCGATCATTCTCTCATCAAGGTCAGGAGTTATCCTGATGCTGTCAAGATACACCCTCGGAACCTCTTCAAACCACACACTCTGCCAGATGCCCACAGTCCTAGTATAGAAGATTCCCTGAGACTTTCTCTCCCAGAACTGCTTTCCTCTGGTCATCTGAAAGTCGGAAGAATCATCAAAGGCCCTGACAGTAACAAAATGCTCCTCCTCACCGGAAACAAAATTTGTCACATCAATAGTCACAGGCGTGTTCCCACCCTCGTGATGACACACGTGCTCAGCATCGATCCATATATCCGCAGTGTGATCTATAGCCCCAAAGTGCAGCAGAAACCTGCCGTCTTTAAGATTTTTTTTAAACAAAACCTTTCTTCTGTACCATACAATATCGTGAAAATCCTGATCATTGATCCCTGAAAGCTCACACAGATAAGTATACGGTACGGTTATTCTTTTGTTGAATCTGTCCTCTTGTCCCAGATACCACTTCTCAGAAAGTCCCAGATCATTGTCATCATAGGCAAACTCCCACTGTCCGTTAAGACAGGTAAAAGACTCTCTTTCAAAATCCGGTCTGGGATATTCTGCTCTCGGCAAATTAGTCATAGTAGTTGCTACCTCATATTTATCCTTTTACAGCTGACTGCAGCTGCATTCCTCTAATAAAGTATTTCTGTGCGAACAAAAACAGCACAAATGTAGGGATGACAGATACGATACCACCCGCCATTGCATGGGAGGGATATACGTCGTAAGTGCCTTTCAGTATCTGCATACCCGGTGTGATCGTCATCTTGTCCACATTGCTGATCACCAGTGTAGGCCACAAAAAGTCATTCCAGGAACCTGTGAACGCAAACATGCCGACAACCGTCAGGACAGGTGCACACAGAGGAAGCATGATCTTGTAATAGATCTGAAAGTAGCTTGCTCCGTCAATCCTGGCTGCCTCATCAAGCTCTTTTGGTATACCCAGCATAAACTGTCTGATGAGGAAAATGTTAAAGGCTCCGCTTGCCCCCGGCAGGATCAGTGCCCACTTTGTGTTGATCAGGTTCAGTGCAGCGCAGATCTTGTAAAGCGGGATCAGGTTGATGACCGACGGGAATATCATGGTAGCCATGATTATTCCAAACAATAGGTTCCGTCCCTTAAACTGAAGCCTTGCATAGGCAAAGGCCGATGTTGAAGAGATTATCAGCACCAATGCAGTAGACACCGTCGAAGTGATAAGTGAATTTATGAACCACTTCATGATGGGCGTAGAGTCCGATCTTGTGGAAAAGAGATCTGTATAACTTTCAAATGTGGGATTCTCCGGAAAGAATGAGTACCCCGACATCTTTATTTCTTTTTCTGATTTAAGTGATGTCATAAGTGACTGCGACAACGGTGCAATCCAGATAATCGCAAACAAAAGGCAGAATACAAATGCCAGTGTTTTCCCCAGACTAACTTTTTTCTTCATATGCTTTACTCCTCGTCACCCACAAATCTGTACTGCAAAAGAGCTATCAGTATCATTACAGCTCCGAGCATGAGCGCCATGGCTGATGCCAGACCTGAAATGGACTTTCCTCCAAAGGATGGAAATGCCAGATCCCTTATGACCATAAGAAGCACATTTGTGGAATTGTTAGGTCCGCCGTTTGTCAACATAAGCGGCTGTCCGTAGATATTGAACTGTGCAACAGTAGTCAGCACCACAGTATAAGCAAGCTGATTCCTGATGGATGGGATCACTATGGAAAAGAACTTTTTGACAGGTCCGGCTCCATCCACATCCGCAGCTTCCAGAACATCTTTATTCACGCCGTTTAGAGCTGCAAGATATATGACCATATTGGTTCCGATCGTCCACCATACTGTTACCAGAACTATTGCAATCCAGGCATAGGGCTGAATGCCAAGCCAGTTTACCTTTGTGTGAAAGAAGTTATTGATAAGTCCAAGATTCTTATTGAACATGTAATACCATATGAGTATTACGGTTGAGATAGACAGAACTGTGGGCATATAAAACAGGGACTGGAAAAAGCCGTGTGCAAAAGGCTTCTGGTTTATGGCAAGGGCCAAAAGAAGCGGAAGCACAATACCGATTGGAACCGATATAAGAACAAATATCAGTGTATTTGTGAAGCCCGTCCTGAAGAACCTGTAGTAAGTGGACTCTGAATTTGTCAGGATCTCTTTGAAGTTATCCAGTCCGACAAACTGCGGAAGCTGAGAACTGAAGATATCCCATTTTGTAAACGCCGCATAAATGCCCATTCCCGCAGGTATCACAAAAAATATCAAAAACAGTATGAGCTGTGGTGCAATGAACAGATATGCCGTCAGATCAATTTTCTTTTTAGGTCTTTCTTTCATCCAAAACTCCTCCAAGTGTCCCCGGGAAGGCACTCACCTCCCCGGGGCTCACTGTATTTTAAGGATATTAAGATCACTGATTCTTTATATTGTCACTGATCTGCTGATTGTATGTTGAAAGTGCTTCATCAACATCCATCTTGCCGAATACTACTTCTCCGACAAATGCATCAAGAGCGCCAACCATGTAGCCATAGTACTTGTAATCTGAAATGTATGTCAGTGAAGGATCACTTAAGAAGAATGCCTGTGGCATTGCCTTGAACTCATCATTTTCAGTAATTGCATTAACTGCAGGGCACTGGCCAACCTGAGCCCATGGAAGTGAATTATCCTGGAAGAATGCAAGGAAATCCATGATTGCAGCGCCTTTTTCAGGTGTCTGCTCCTTCTTGGGCATTACAAACTGGTGTGAAGATGCCCATGAAATAGGCTTAGCAGCGTCATATGTGATGGCATATGTAGCGCCATAGTTAACATCCATGGAGTTGAGTGTTCCGATCATCCATGTTCCTTCGGGAAGGAATACAAGCTGTCCCTGACCAAAGAGGTTTGTAGGATCATCGCCGTCCTGTGTGCACCAGCCGTTATCAACAGCTGCCTTCCAGTCTGTGAGGACCTTTTTGGCCTTATCGTTGTTAAGAGATGGCTCTGTTCCGTCTTCAGAAGCCTTGCCACCGAGCTGTGCATACCACTCCTGGAACTCATTTCTTCCCCATGTATAAGCGTAGGAGTATACTCCGTCAGCAGCTGCAGCAGGTGCGAACTGAGCGATCTCATCAAATGTGATCACGTTGTCATCAAGCGCACCGGGATAGTACTTATCAACAAGATCCTTGTTGTAATATGTAAGGTATCCGTGTACATCAAGCGGAACTGCGTATCTCTTTCCATCTATTTCTCCCGGATTCCATGCAGCTGCGTTGTACTTGTCAGCTGTGATCTTTCCGTTTGCTGCAATATACTCATCCATTGGAAGGTATATGTCATTTTCTTTGTTAAGCTGAAGTCTGTCTACGTGGTTGATCGCAAGATCAGGAACATCGGTTCCTGACTGAACTGCCAGCGGAAGATTCTGATAAAGATCTTCCTGTGCCATCATTCTGTGCACTACTTTGTACTCAGGATTTGTGGCATTGTAGGCATCTACGATCTCCTGCATTGCTTCACCGTCTCCACCGGTAAATACTGACCAGAACTCAATAGTCTTTTCAGATTCTGCAGCTGAAGAGCTCTGTGTCTGAGTCTGTGTCTGTGATGCATCAGCAGCATTCCCCGATCCGCCGTCTGAGCTTCCTGCAGCTGATCCACATGCTGCCAGTGACAGTACCATTGATGATGCAAGCAATACACTGATTAACTTTTTAACTTTCATACTTCCCCTCCTACATTTGTTTTGTTACATGATTTATGTAACATATTCTTTGTTGTTTGCCGTAAATTTGTTTTTGTTACACTTTTTATGTAACTGTAGCCTCCTTATGTTGTACAGTTTATCTATAATTTTTATACAAGTCAACAGTTTTATGGGCATTTTTACGATTTGCACAAGTTGATTGTTACATACTTTTTGTAGATTATTCTTACAGTATTTATGTAACAATGTAACTAATTAATATAAAAAAGCGCCGCAACTAGCTTTGCGACGCTTTTGGTTTATCCGGTTGATACCATGTTAAAAAGGATCAGTAATGAAGTATCATTTCTATGTTTTGGTCAAAATCACCAAATCGATTTCCGAAGATGTTCATCCCCCCGATGTATTCAGAACTGTCTTTTACTCCGATCTTAAAACTGATGTAATCTCCCTTGTCTATGCCAAGGCTCTTTATATTCTCACTCGAAGTCAGCTTGTCATCCACATAACAGCCTTCACTATCGATCATGACACGGTAGAGCTTGCCGTACTGTGTCAGTATATCCGGCCACCACTCGGGATTAAGCTTGCCTCTCCTTCCGCCATAATCTCCTTCACTGCGAAATCCGCCGATCTCAACACCGTTGATCCACACTGTTATGTCCGAAGGCCAGGTATTGTTGTAGCCCGGCGCTTCCGAACAGGCCTCAAAGGTAAATTCAACTCCGTTTATATTTCCATGCTCATCCACATGTCTTTTGGGAAATCTGTATTCAAGATAACCCTTATAAAACCATATGATCTGAGCCGTTGTGCGATCAGGCAGATAAAAGGCATCAGTATCATCATCAGGTGAAATAGCCTGCTTCTCCGAGGAAATACCACAGGGCGCTTCAATACTGCAGTCCGAATAATTGCCGATAGGCATCGATATCCTCACAGTCCTGCTCATGGACGCATCATCATCCGTTGATTTGATATCAATGTGGACCGTCTTGACCTTGATACCGCTGACCTTCTGTGATCCCCGGATTCCCGGAAGAGGTTCCGACTGGACAAGCCCCGCTTCCTCCAGGACTTTTATCTGCAGCGCAGCCGTGGAAACAGGTATATCCAGCATCTCAGCTATATTGCTGATATTAAGAGCCTTGTTGTCCAGGAGCCTTAAAATATCAACTCTGAGTTTGGACGACAACGCCTTCGATATACTTGTTACCCGGTCAATATTACTAAGGTTCAGCGTAACTTCCTGTTTCATCTGTTTCTCCCCTGTTTACTCATTAAGCTTATAGAACGAAACCTCTGACAGTGCAAACTTTCCGCTATCGTCAGATCCCAAGGCTTCAAATCGCACCTTCCCGGTTTTAATCTTATCAAAATAAAGGACAAGAGGTTCCTGATATCCGGCTTTGGGACCAGCCACTGTAACGGCTCCGTCATCAAATACCACTTTTATCTCTTTAGCCTCATATTCCGCATCAGTCGAACCGTAGATATATATACAGTCTATGTCCTTTTTCTCTCCAAAGTCAAACTCTGCGTAATTTTCTTTTTCCCCGGATACTCTCCACTCATAAAAGGATTCATTGCGGCTGTTTAAAGTCTCTCCGTCAATAAGGGCAGGCGCACTGGCTGCCACAGGCTCCACTTTTTCAAGCTTCGTCTGCCCGGAGACAGGTGTCTGAAAAGTGGTGGTCGGTCCGTTAATGTAAAAAGAGCCGTCTTCCCTGAATCCGCATCTGTCTATGGTCACCTTTCTGTTTCCGCCGCCTATGATCTTTATGGTGTGGGTATGATAGCAGGTATAAAGCTCTTTTCCATCCGGACTGTAAAAGAAACTGTTGTTACCCGGTCCCGAAACATCATCCGTTGATGCAATAAGAGGGTTCCTGTCATATTTTTCAAAGGGCCCCATCGGGGAATCCGACACCGCCACACCAATGGCATATGTAGAATCCGCATAGCATCCTCCGGAGTAAAAGAGATAATATTTTCCCTCATGTTTTATGACATCAGGCCCTTCGTTCCATCTGTAGTCTCCACTGGCAAACTCCCAGTCCTGTTCGGGAGTTATCATGAGCTGAGGCTGCGTTCCTTCTTTTATGGATGTATAACTCTCCATTTCTATACAGTAGATCTGGCTGGTGGGATGCCCGTCAACTCTGTTCTCCGAGCAGTCCCTTGAAAAATACAGGTACATCCTCCCATCGTCATCCACAAACAGATTCGGATCAATGGTGGCAACATTGTAAGGCAGAAGCGGCTCACCCAGGCAGTCCTTATACGTGCCGTCAATCCTGTCGGATGAGGCAACACCTATTCTCAGAGAGCCGTTATCATTATTTCCGCAGTAATACAGATAGTACTTCCCGTCATTTCCAATGACGATCTGAGGCTGCCAAAGGCTGCTGCGAACCCAGCCCTCCTTTGAGCTTGATGAAAAGATCCGGTTCTCTTTTTTCCAGTCAACAAGGTTCTCAGAAGAATATATGTCATAGCCCTTCCCGTCTCCGGTAGCGGTGACATAATACTTACCATTTTCAGTTACAAGGTAGGGATCTCCGATATTAGAAATCTTTTCTCTGTTGATATAGCCAAGGGATACAATATCCATGGCATCTTTCAGATCGATCTGCGAAGCCGCGCACCCTATAAGTCCCAAAGAACACGCAAGCGCAGCTGTTATGATCTTTATTTTATTCATTTTCCATCCTCCGATACAATACGCATCAGCTACATGAAAAATGCATAACAAAAACAATACGGCAAACTCTATTATGATAGGTTTGCCGTATACCGTCAAGATAATTGCCGTTCCTGTTTGCTTATCTGAGCATCTTATTCTGCATGGTTTCAGGATCCTGAGCAAAGGTCAGGGCTGCTTCTCTTCCAATCTTCTGAGCCCTGTAAAGTTCAAGGATCGCATCATCCATTGTGATCATACCCTGTTTTCTGTAGGTCTGCATATAGGTTATGAGCTGATGATTCTTACCCTCACGGATAAGGTTCCTTACAGCACTATTGATATGCAGTACCTCAAAGGCTGCAATTCTGGATACTCCGTCGTTCATGGGGATGAGCTGCTGGGATATAATGGCTTCAAGCACCCCTGCAAGCTGGATCCTTACCTGTTGCTGCTGATGGGACGGAAATACATCGATAAGTCTGTCCACTGTATTGGAAGCTCCGATCGTGTGTACCGACGAAAGGACCAGATGTCCTGTCTCAGCTGCCGTTATAGCGGTACTGATAGTCTCCAGATCTCTCATCTCTCCAACAAGAATTACATCCGGGTCCTCACGAAGAGCTGCGCGCAGA
>JAFSTR010000136.1 GCA_017445665.1 Butyrivibrio sp.
AAAAGAGCAGCAAACAGTTTTTGAGAACAGCTACGCCGTCGTATTTGTATACGACGGCGAACGCATAGTAGGAGTTGCCAGGGCACTCTCTGACGGACTCTTTCAGGCAGCAGTTTACAACGTGGCTCTTGATGAAGAGTATCAGGGAAAAGGAATCGGAAGACAGCTTATAGGAAAACTCCTCGATCAGTTAAAGGGTCAGAACGTAATCCTATATACACATCCGCATACCGTGGAGATGTATGAGAAGTTCGGTTTCAGAAGAGCTAAGACAGCTTTAGAGCTCTTTTCCGGATCTGCGGAGGAACTGGGCTGGATGGAAGATGTGGGATTCTTTCTTCCTAAGGATTACAGATTTGAGGATGAAAAAGACAGATCTGACATGAAGGGGCCGACATGGAAAAACCCCGATTCAAGGATAGAAGTATAAAGGGGAGGCGGGTATGTCATATATAGTTCCATTTCAGACAGTGGAGCTGTTTGAGAATACATTCAAAAAACAGATAAATAAATCTACCGGAAAAGTTGAAGGCAGGAAATTTGTCTTTGACAAATTATTCGGTGAGGGAGAGGATAAGCTTCCTGTAGAAGCAGACAGATACAGACTCATCTGGATGCCGGGATGTCCGCATTCAAACAAGGCGGTTATAACACTAAGGCTCCTGGGGCTGGACAGAGTTATCAGTATCGGCGAAACAGGCATATTGAGGGACCCAAGGGGATGGGTGTTCTCAGAGAATCTTGGAGAGGTTGATCCCATCCTTAAGATCCACTATCTCGATGATGCATACCTTAAGGGAGACCCTACCTTTACCGGAAGGTCAACGGTTCCGGCAATCGTGGATGTACAAACCGGCGAGGTTGCCCAGAACGATCCGATAAATATACCTAAATACCTTGTACTTGACTGGAAAATGTATCACAAAGAAAATGCTCCCGACCTCTATCCGGAGGAGCTCAGAGATGAAATAGATGAGTGGAGCGATTTCATCAACAAGAAGGTTGACGCTTACGGCTGCGGATTTGCAAGAAATCAGGAGACTTTCGATGAGTCTTTTGATAACTACTTCAGAACACTGGACACTCTGGAGGAGAGATTAAAGGACAGAAGATTCATAAACGGAGACCATATAACACTTTCCGATATTCACCTGTATGTTGCACTGATCCGTTTCCATATCAACTACCATCTGGTTTTTGGTGTCAACAAGAAAAGACTTCAGGACTACCCGAATTTATGGGGATACACAAGAGACATCTATCAGACTTCAGGGTTTTACGAGTATACAAAACTTGAGCTGATCAAAAAACATTATCAGTTATCACCTCACATGAGAGCCAAGCTCGGCAATGTACACGGTCTTATAGGAACAGGCCCCGACAACAGGCAGCTCCTTGCTCCGACCGGAAGAGAGAAGCTCTCAAAAGACCCGGAGAACAAGTTCACTTTGGAGGAAAATGCCAATGAACTTTTTGGCCATGATACTTTGGAACATGAAAAAGAATATCTTGAGTATGCACTTATTAAGCCCATTAAAAGGGCAGCAGAGGCAACTTATCAGAACGAACTTGAGAGATGGGCTCATCAG
>JAFSTR010000137.1 GCA_017445665.1 Butyrivibrio sp.
AACTGCTCAGCTCTCGGAAGAGCAATCGCGTAACGCATCAGGCATCAAAGATATGCACAAATCTTATGCATAAATCAACAACAGCCGGGTCTTGAGTCTTCTCAAAAGCCCGGCTGCCCCTCTTTTATAAGGGATTTTATTCTATATTCTTAAGCGCCACATCTAGCGGTATTCTCTTTATTCTCGCAAAATCAACAAGCGATACAAAAGCATATCCGATAAGCAGATAAACCACCGCCAGTACCATGGATGAAGGCTTCATGTAAAATGCAAAGTACCCATCCATCTGCAGCATGAATGCATGGAAGATCCAGACCATCAGGTAATAGCCGACAACGAAGGCAGCGGCAGCAAACAGTACCACCACGATCGCAGTGGGGATAATGTAGAGCGACCCGATCTCTCCGTTCTTAAATCCCAGGATCTTAGCCATTGAGATAGAGTGCTCATTCCTCTCAATGATGATCTTGGCCAAAAGATATATCAGAGATGCCGACAGTACTATAAGCGCATTCTTAAAGATTCCCATAAATCCGCCCATGGAATGCATCAGCTGATTCGTGACCTTCACTATGTCTTCCGACGTAATGACCGTTGCAATATACTGGTCATCTATATCTGTGATCTCATTTCTGGAGAAATATCCCGAGAAATCATCACTGTCTTTTTCAAAAACAGTATTGAAGCTGTCCAGGTCAAGAAATGCCGCGATTCCGCCATCATAGTCGATCACACCGAGGACACTGAACCCATAGGACTTATTCTCATACTCCTCATGTAGCGTGATCACATCGCCTTCCTTAATTCCGAATTTCTTGGAGAAAGCGCTGGAAACATACAGAGCATCATCCGAAGACTCTTTTCCCAAAGAGATATAATCGCTGTCATTACGGATTCCGTAAACGGTCACGCTCTCATCCCCGCCGCTGCCCATTCCTTCGCGTAAAGAGCTGCTCTCCTTGGGATACATGAGCTCGGTCATGCTGAAGCGCTCCGCAGTTTCCTCAGAGGTCTCGATCACCTCTCCGTCAGAGTCTTTGCTGTCCATGAGCATGTACTGATACTCGGCAAACATCATGTCCGGAGCCTCTTTTGCATAGTGCTTTAATGAGTCCGGAAGGCCGAAGGCAAAGCACATCATGAGTTCAATGAAGATAACTCCGAATATGAGCACCAGATAGTTCGGTATATTCTGGAACAGGATCCTAAGTCTGAACCTCTTTAAAAACGACCATCTCGGAAGCCTCATCGCCTTTGTCCTTCTTGTCTTAACAAGGTCGTGGCGCAGGAACTTCAAGGGACTTAGCTGCAGCTTTTTCACGATGACAAAAAGATTTATGAAAAACATGAGCAGCAGCGGAATGATCGTGGTCTTTATAAGCGCCGTGTTGCTCCAGACCGCATGGCACTTGGGAAGGCTGTAGCTGTTGAAATAGAGATATATCGCCAGATCCTTGAAGGCCGTGTACCCCAGGATGTTTCCGATCACAGCTCCGATCAGAGTTACGATGACCGGCATGGACATGTAGTGCACCACAAGCTCGGATCTGCTATAGCCCGACGCCCTCAGGGTCCCGATGACCGACGCCTCTTTTTCTATGGTATTGCTGATGATGATCGCAAAAATGAACGCGATGACTCCGATAAGTATGTAGCACAGAATGCTGGCACCGACTGAATCACCTTCAATATCTGACACCGCAAAATTGCTGGCCTGGCGCAGATACTCAGGCAGATAGTCATCGATCTCATTATCGTAAACAAGAGTCTGCGTGATCAGCGCCTTCATGAAATTCTCCGAGTAGTCCTGCTGCTCTATTTTGGACGCCGGAGCCTTGTCATACTTGTAGGCATAACTGTAATGCACTCTGGATCTGAGCTTATTGAAGGCCTCAGGTGTCACCATGCCAACGTCAAACCCGAAAGCATCAAACATCAGATCAGTGTTGGACTCATGGAGTGTCAGGTAGTTGACGTAAGATAAGAGCCCGACAATCTTAAACTCCCTGCCTCCCACGGTTATGGTATCACCAAGCGAAACGCCCACGTTGTCAGCGTGCATCCTGTCAATTGCAATCTCGTCATCCGCCTCGGGTGCCCGTCCTTCGTTAAAAGAGGCTTTGTCTATCTCCGAGTCACTCTTATAAATCCTTACAGTGGCATCTTCTGCGCCGTCGCCGTTGTTATCCTCAGGCTCTTCCCTGTAGAAATGCTCGTATATTTTTACCGGGACCGGAGTAAATTCATCATTAAGGTTGTATCTGTCTGCGACTTCGTCCCACTCCTCATCAACCTTTTTTACCACTTCTTCGTGTGCCTCATCGTAGGCCTCATCTACGGCTTTCCTGTACTCTTCCGACTCCTTTGCTTCTTCCATTGCTTCGTCAAAAGAGCTTTCTATGGCAGCATCGATCTGCCCTTTTATAAGCTCTTCATCCGTAATCCCGAATGCCTGGCACTGAGCTCTTACGGCTCCCTCGATCTTTTCGGCAACCTGCTTGTTCAGCTCTTCTTCAACAGCTTCAGCAACCTTCTTGTCGGCTTCTTTGTTGCCTTTGTCGATGTAGTAGGTTCTTACATCAGCTTTTTTGCCCGAACTTATATCATCAAGGAGGTCCTGCGATGCTCTCTTGGAAAGCTCAAAGCTTCCGTCCTCGAGATACAGCTCATCCCTTCCTGCGTACACCGCAGCCAGCATGCTGTCATGGCCTACGTACATTCCGGAAATAACTCCGATCATGATGACCATGAAAACAATGATAACGAGATACTTGTGCCAGTCGGACTTAAGCTCTCTCGGGATCCTTTTAATAAGAGGATTCTTCATAACATCCACCTCCTACCATTCCAGATCCATTGCAGAGATCCTGTTCTCGTTAATATCATTATGGCGCACCACACCATCCCTTAACTTGATGACGTGATCCGCCATATTTCTGATTGCCTCATTGTGGGTAACCATGATAACGGTGCTGCCAAACTTGCTGTTGCAGTCCTCAATGAGAGCCAGTATTTCTTTTGAAGTCTTGTAATCCAACGCTCCTGTGGGCTCGTCGCACATGAGGATGTCGGGATTTTTAACGACAGCTCTTCCTATTGATACCCTCTGCTGCTGTCCGCCGGATAACTGATTGGGATACTTGTACTTGTGCTTCTGAAGTCCAAGTGTAGTCAGTACCTCCTCTACATCAAGAGGATTGTCGGAAAGATATGCTCCAACCTCGATGTTCTCCTTGACGTTCAGATTAGGGATCAGATTGTACATCTGAAAGACGTATCCCAAGTGCTTTCTCCTGTACAGAGTAAGCTCCTTCTCATTCATCTCTTCCAGCTTGTCGCCGTTTATGCTGACAAACCCTTCATCGGGCGTATCGATACCGCCAATGATGTTGAGCAGCGTGGATTTTCCTGATCCGGACGGTCCAAGGAGTACGCAGAACTCACCTTTTTTAACGGTGAAATTCATCCCCCTGAGGACGTCCTGTCTGGCCTCTCCGGTGCCAAAACTCTTCTTTAAATCTTTGATTTCCAGAAAATTTTCACTCATAATTCCTCCTCATAACGCAAAGTTACCTATTGCTAACAGAATTATAATACGCTATAATTTCGTTAGCAATAGCTAACGCTATAAATTCTTTCGGGGAGTCAAATAAATGCCTGACAATATCATAGTAGAAAACTGCTCGCCAACACTGGCAGGGCTTAAAACAGGTAATATCTTTACAGTAGACAGAAATCTTATTTCTGATATAAACAAGGAACTCAGGGAACTTAATCAGTGCTTTGCAGGAAAGGGTCTGCGCGCAATTCCTCTTAAAATTTCCGACAAAAATGTTCTTATCTATCTCTATCGGCCTGACAAATTAAAGGCAGATCTTTCCTGCAAAGAGGCCAGAGAAATCCTGCTTGCAAAGGGATACAGCTGCGATTCTGTGGAAAGCGACATTGCCCATCTTATCAATCAGATATGCAATCAGAGCTCTTTCCCTCATGAGATAGGTCTTTTCCTGGGTTATCCTCCCGTGGACGTGAAGGGCTTCATGGAGGATACCAGGAAGGGCGTTAAATGCGTGGGTTACTGGAAGGTTTACGGGGACAAAGAGAAGGCGGAAAAGACCTTTTCCAGTTACAAGAAATGTACGGAAGTATATAAAAAGTGCCTGTCCGGAGGCAGACACTTATCTCAGATGATCGTTAATACTATTGCATCTTAAGAAAGGCTAACATGAGTAACGAATACGTCATTTCCCTGCTTAAAGAGAAGGGATTCAGGATCACAAAACAAAGAAGACTTATAATAGATATCATTCTCGGCAGCGATGGTGCTTCCTGCAAGGAAATCTACCACAAGGTCATTTCCAAGGACAACACCGTCGGCACCGCCACCGTCTACCGCATGATCAGGCTTCTTGAGGACGTTGGCATCTTAAAACACGTCGACATGATCACACTTACCGGCAACTACTGAGGGCTCAGAACTCCATCTGATATCCGACCTTCATCTGATATATCCTATCGCCAAGTTCTTCCTTCAATATGCCGTAGGCACGCCCTTTGGTGCAGTGCCCCGTGCACACATAATCTATCTCTGTGTCCTTTATCTTTGAGGCCACGTCTCTTATCTCTTCACCTGACTTGTTGAAAAGGTGAAATCCGCCGATGAGCCCGTAAACGTGCTTGTCAGGAAAAGACTCTTTTACCTCATTTATGATATTGGCAGCTCCGCCATGTGAGCAGGAGTTGATGATAACAAGGCCCTTGTCGGTATCTAGGACAAGGCTCTGCTCGTGCGAGAAATCATCGGGGATCCATTTGTGATCCACCTTTCTGTACATGAGCTCGCGCTTTCCGATCTCAGAAAGCCCCGCTGTCTTATGTGGGATCAGATATGCCCCTTCCATAAGCTCATAATCGCCGGAGACCATCTCAATCCTGTCAGGGTACTTCCCAAGCATCCTTCTGGGTATCCCGATATATTTCCTGAAGATCTTTTTCTTGTGGTAGCAATTCGCCGCCGTGCCATCCCTTAAGTAAAACTTCGCCTTATTGTTGTGCTCAAAGAACGCCGGAATCCCGTTGGCATGATCATAGTGAGCATGGCTTAATACGCCATAGTCAACGTCCGCCACATCAAGTCCGAGTTTCTCCATATTTGTCAAAAACAGCTTAGACGCCCCGGCATCCACCAGGATCTTCTTCCCACGATATTCCACAAGTAAACAAAGGCCCCACTCGCCGGTGATGCCTTCGTCTGAAATATTATCAACTACAACTGTAAGTTTTGTCTTCATGTCTTTTCCCCACCTTACTCACTTCTGATCTCAAACCCTACACTGATTATACCAAAGAATTTTGGACCCTGGGGACGGAGTCAGTGGCTCATTTTTTAGGCCCTCTGGGGGCGGTGCCTGAGTCTGGCGTCAGACCACCGTACCCGGAGGGCCTAAAAAATGAGCCACTGACTCCGTCCCCAGGGTCCAAAATTCCGGGTTAGAGCATCGCGGTGTAGTTTCTTCTAAGGGGATGGTATACTCTATGCTCTTACACCTTGCCATAGCAATCAGTCACCTTGTAGCCAAGGTCCTCGATTTCCTTTGTGATAACATCGTCCGCTATATCCTGCTCGTAGCGGACAACAGCCTCTTTTTTGCGGAGATTGACCTTGGCGGAGACTCCGTCCAGTCTGTTTATGCTGCGCTTTACCCTGTTCGAGCAGTTTTCGCAGTGCATTCCGTCTATCTTGAAGACCATTGTTTTTATTATGGGACCGGATAGCTTTTTATCAGGCTCCTTCTTAACAGAATCGCCGCCTCCGCAGCATCCGCCTTCTCCGGCAAGGTGCTTGATGCTTCCTCTTAAAGCTATGAAGAGCACTACCACCAGAATTGCTATAACAATTGCGTTTGATAACAACATTTACATGCCTCCTACGGAAATCTTTTCCGTGTTTTCTTTGGCGGTCATTAGTTAGCCACCACTAACAATTATAACAGCCGCAGCCCGATTTGAACACCTCTGATTTTATTGAGAAATCTTCTCATTTTAACAGACCCTTTCTGTATTACCTTCAAAAATCCAAAGTTTTATAATTAATAATTACCTATTAAACCAATATATATGCACGTTTATAGGTGCGTGCGGAAAGGAAACAAAAAATGATCAAATGGAACACAATTGGAAAGGTTGCCTGCGGATTTCTTCTTGGAACAGCCGGTGTTAAGGTACTTGGAAGCAAGGATGCCAAAAAGTGTTACACACACCTGACCGCTGCTGCATACCGCTGCAAGGACTCAGTGATGGAGACATATACAACCATTAAGGAGAACTGCCAGGATATTAATGCCGATGCAAAAGAGATAAATGAGGAGCGCTACGCCAAGGAAAGAGAGCAGGAAATTGCCGATGCAAAGGCTGTTCTTGAAAGAGCAGAAGCAGAAGCGTAAGAACGCCTGAGAGCGAGGCATCATATGAAATGTAAGATACTCCACGAATCAAAAGACAGAATGAGAGTCCATGTATACAGGTCACACATGACCCCGGCCGAGGCAGACAGGCTGGAATACTACCTGGACTCTTTTGACTATGTAAAAAAGGCAAGCGTCAGTGAACGCACGTCAAACGCCATCATATACTATGATGAGAGCCACAGGCAGGATGTACTCTCCGCCTTTTCTTCCTTTGATATTGCAAGTACAGAGGTATCCGTTCCGGAGCATACAGGAAGAGAGCTGCGCATAGAATACGAAGACAAAATGTTCTTCCACATTGCGCAAAAGCTCATCAGGCAGCTGATCATCCCTACTCCTGTAAGACATGCGATAGTACTGTTTAAATCCATCCCGTATATCCTGAAGGGTCTTAAGGCTCTTTTGCAAGGCAAGCTCGAAGTCTCGGTGCTTGATGCAACCAGCATTGCAGTTTCACTCATTCGCGGTGATTATGATACAGCCGGAAGCGTCATATTCCTTCTGAAGATTGGCGACATCATGGAGGAGTGGACGCATAAAAAATCCGTTGACGACCTTGCGAGGACCATGTCCCTCAACGTTGATAAGGTCTGGATGCTCAGTGAAGACGGTCAGGAAGTGCTGGTCAATATCTCCGATGTCAAGGAAGGCGACAACATTATTGTGCGCACCGGAAGCATGATCCCTCTGGACGGAGCCGTAATGCGCGGTGAAGCTTCGGTAAATCAGGCCTCCATGACCGGTGAGTCAGCCCCTGTCCACAAGAGCGCTGATGCACTTGTCTACGCCGGAACCGTTGTGGAAGAGGGCGAACTGACAATAACTGTGCAAAAGACACAAGGACTTGGAAGGTATGATCGAATAGTTGCCATGATTGAAGAGTCCGAGAAGCTCAAATCAGAGACTGAGGCAAGAGCATCACATCTGGCCGACAGGCTCGTTCCCACAACTTTTAAAGCCACTCTTTTGACATGGCTTCTGACCCGCGATGCAACAAAGGCCACATCAATCCTGATGGTGGACTTCTGCTGCGCACTCAAGCTATCAATGCCAATCGCAGTACTCTCGGCAATGAGGGAAGCCGGCGATCACAAGATCTCCGTCAAGGGCGGCAAATTCATGGAAGCTGTTGCGGATACCACAACCATTGTCTTTGACAAGACAGGTACTCTCACCCACGCCAATCCAAAGGTAAACGATGTTGTTACTTTTGACGGCAACGATAAGGACGAAATGCTAAGGCTGGCAGCATGTCTTGAGGAGCACTACCCTCATTCAATAGCCAACGCTGTTGTAAAAGCAGCCGATGAAAAGGGCCTCATCCACGAAGAGAAGCATACAAAAGCCATCTATATCGTGGCTCATGGAATATCCAGTACCATCGATAACAAGAAGGTCTGCATAGGCAGTCATCACTTCATCTTCGAAGACGAGGGCTGCACAATTCCCGAATCGGAAAAAGACAAATTCAACAACCTTCCGGATGAGTACTCCCACCTCTATATGGCTATCGGCGGCGTACTATCAGCAGTAATCCTGATAGAAGATCCGATCAGGGCTGAGGCACCGAACGTTATTCAAAAGCTTAAGGAAGTCGGTTTTGAAAATGTGGTCATGATGACCGGTGACAGTGACAGAACAGCAAGATCCGTTGCTGCCAAAACAGGTGTCACAAGGTACTTCTCGGAAGTACTCCCTGAAGACAAGGCAGCATTCATCAGAGCCGAGCATGAAGCCGGCAGAAAAGTTGTAATGGTTGGTGATGGTATAAACGACTCTCCCGCTCTTTCAGAAGCCGATGCCGGCATTGCCGTAAGCACCGGTGCGTCAATTGCGAGAGAGATCGCCGATATCA
Organism: Butyrivibrio sp.; assembly: GCA_017445665.1. Classification (GTDB taxonomy): domain Bacteria; phylum Bacillota; class Clostridia; order Lachnospirales; family Lachnospiraceae; genus Butyrivibrio. The sequence continues at coordinate 8,323 of JAFSTR010000137.1, forward strand.
CCATTTCGTCAGAAGACCTCTCGGGTCTTGTTACTTTAAAGAAATTAAGCACAAAGCTTATGGACAGGATTGATTTCAACTACAGGACCATCATTGGTTTTAACTCACTCCTGATCCTGCTTGGCATGTTTGGAGTCCTTACTCCTACAGCCACATCTCTTTTACACAATACTTCTACAGTAGCACTGGGCATAAGGAGCATGACCGATCTACTTGAGTGATACCTCATACATCTCGCCCATGTTCTTAAACCCGCCCTCCGGCAGGCAGGAACTGCAATTGCTGCAGCCATCGCTGCTACAGCCCCCGCAGTTTCCGCCGCAGCGCACTCCATTCCTTTATATGTGAAAAAACCTTCTTTCTTTTCTACTGTTTTGCCCGGCCAGTTACCCACATGCTGGCGCAATCCCGTGAGGCCGTTGAACAGGGTTGATTTGCCCGAATTGGGCTGACCTAAAAGAGCAATAGCAATCGCCTGACTCATGCTGTCACCTCCGATACCTCAATTCCCATGCACTCTTTTCTGTTAAGAGCGATCATGGTATCTCTGGAAAATACCAGCATTGGTCTGTTCTTGTCATTTCGAAGGACCCTAACGCTGCATCCTGGCGTGAGTCCGATCGAGGTGATCCTGCTGATAAAGCGATCGTCACCGTTTAAGCTTTTTACTACCACGTCACATTTTTTCAATGTCAAAACAGCATTTTTAGCTCTTTTAGCAACGGATTCACGATCAGCCACCACAGTCCTCCCCTACGAGGTGAACAATCTCCGCCACATGCCCTGTTGCAGGCAAAAACTTATCGAAAATATCCGATGTCTTTATCTTAAGGCTCGATGTGTTTACACAAGGGTGGCACCCGATGTACTCACCGGCCTTTACATCCTCATCCACAAGAAGCCTCACCTGATGGTCCTTGTCATTCATGAGCCCCATCACGCTTACCGCACCGGGCTGTATATCCAGATATTTCAGCATATCTTCTGCTTCCGCAAAAGAGAGTCTGGCAGAACCAATCTGATTCGAAAGCTCTTTTGTCTTGAACTTCTTGTCCCCGGGCATCAGAAGCAGGTAAAAAGCGGTCTTCTGTCTGTTGCACAAAAAGAGATTTTTGCACATCAGTGTACCCAGGGCTACATCTATGGCCTCACAGGCCTCCATCGTCATCGCTGCCTCGTGATCGACTCTTTCGTACCCGATCCCCAGCTTATCCAGCATGTCGTAAACTCTTATCTCCCTGTCGAGCCTTCCCTCGAGGCTTTCGGGTCTCCCAACTACTAATTCCATGAATCGCATCTCCTCTGCATAATTTATAAAAAAACAAACTCTTTTGCATCGTTGTTCCGGCTCTACTGCATGGAGGCAGACAGCTTTGGAAGCAGCGCAAGATCTGCCGGCAGCCAGTCGACACTTTCAAGGTCTGCCCTTCCAAGCCACCTTGCTGCCTCATGTTCAAGGAGCCTTAATTCTCCTCCCGACAGCGTCGCCCAGTAGCAGTTCATGTGCAGATGAAAGGTCTCGTAGTCATAGTCTATGACATCGATGAGGTCGTGAACCTCTATCTGCGCTCCAAGTTCCTCTCTTATCTCCCTGACAAGGGCCTCCTGCGGAGTCTCTCCCTCCTCGATCTTGCCTCCGGGAAATTCCCAGCCGTCCTTGTAATCTCCGTATCCGCGCTGCGTTGCAAATATCTTTGTCTTTTTATTGTAATCGTCGCAGATCACGGCTGCGACTACGTTAACTGTTTTCATGTTCATGTTTGCTTATCTCTTACCTATCGTATCATATCGCAAAGCATAATAGTTGATATCTCCGTCTTTATTACAAACCAAACAACCAATAGTCATTTTAGCTTCAAAAGCGGATACTGTAAGATTTCATCAATTAGATCGTGATAGACTTCCTTTTCAACCACCTCGGAAATAGTTGTTACACGGACTCCTGCATCTTTTGAAGAAGCTCCGCAGTGATAAATCTTTTCTGTTGCCTTGTCATAGTCCAGAATTATATATCTGTCATGGAAACGACCTTTTGTTATTTGCATTTTTATATTTACAGCAGGATATTCCTTCTTAAAATCGGCAAATTCTGTACTATGTAGTCCGTTTTGCAGATTATCACTAAACAGTACGATTCCAATTCCTGCCGGAACACTCTTCATCAAAACAAGTGTCTTCAGACTGATATAGTTATCTATAACATAAATACTATGCTTTGCCTCACTATAAATCTGAGAATAAGCCAAATCTGCTTCCACCGGTTCTCCGTTCAAAACAAGATACCCCTTTCGTATCTTGGGATTTCCGAAATCAACCATGACTGTTGCAAGTTCAGAGTGCGTTACTACATCCCCCAGCGAACTAACAACATCAGCCATCTGATTCTCGACTTTATCAAGGTTTTTCCTTATGTCCATGATATCCTTTGTATTCTGTGATGAAATCATGGAAAGCTGTAGAAACTGTCGTTGCCCCAGAAGGTCCTGGTTCTCAATGATGTAGTTTTTCATTGCACGAAAGGTGCGTATCAATGCTTTACTCTGACTAATTGCAAGCTCCCCTTTGAGCACAGTCATAAGCATATAAATCCCCTGTTCGGTAAAAGCACGTGGCAGCTTTCTACGACCGCCCAAACTTGATGTCGATTTTTCCGATATCAAGTCACGAAACTCTTCCTTCTTAAGCTTGAACATGAAGTCTGCATCAAACTTCGCTATGTTATTTGTTACCTGTTCATTAAAACGTGATGTGGTATATCCATATAATTCCGCCAATTCGAAATCCAACATTACCTTATGTCCGCGAACAACATAGATCTTATCTCGAATTGTCTCGGGATTTATAATCATAACTTCCTGTTTTTCCAATCTAAATGCTCCTCCTCAAAATTCTCCCCCCTTCAAATTCGAGGCAATTATTCCTTCTCCACATCATCCTTTTTCACCAGCTTTTCCATCCTTATGTAATACTCCAGGAGCCTTACAACATATTCAGGTGCATGTCGCATATCACGTTCCCACTCAGTAACTGTCCTATAGGGAATGTTAAAATAGTCGCAAAACTCTTTACGATTCATCCCGGTGCTTTCTCTTAACTCCTTTATTTTCTGTGCCTTATCCATGAGCGATCTCCTCTCAAAAATACACGTTGTGTATAATTCTAACACATCAAACCCGAATACACAATGTGTATCTTATTCTTCTTGCATCCATTCCTCCTTGTAAACCGGTTCGAAAGTCAAGGACTTTTTTGTGACAGATTTTAAGGTTGAATGGAATCATAATAGACAGTGCAAAAATATATATGACAGTGATGGATTTTAAGTAGTACTACGATAGACTTTAGGTTGACAGTAGTACTT
>JAFSTR010000138.1 GCA_017445665.1 Butyrivibrio sp.
ACCAGATTAGAACAATTACTTAAAATTTGTTACTCCTCTGCGCAACCCTTCACCTGATTGTGCAGTATATGAACATATTGAGGCTTACCGGGACATCAATATGCCACTTAGCTTAAATGAGGACATAGTTATACTACGTCACACAGTAAGATATTATATGACTATCTGCCAATATTTGTCAACAATTATTTGCATCTTCCAGAGGCCCCGGAATTCCATCAAGGAACTTATATTCCATCAGGAAAAGACCCTGGGGAGGAGCCGTTGGTCCTGCTGCCGATCTGTCTTTTGCATCAAGCATTCCTGCTATGTCTGAAGGCTTGCCTTTTCCTCTCCCTATCTGGAGCAGAGTTCCGGCGATGATCCTGACCATATTGTAGAGGAATCCGTTACCCGTCACTGAAATAATGACTTCGTCGCCCTCGCGCCTTACCTTGACATCCTTGATCGTCCGCACGTGAGTCAGCGCCTGGGACTGGACATTGCAAAAGCTCGTAAAATCATGCTCTCCAACCAGAAAATTCCCAGCTTCCTGCATAACCTCCACATCAAGAGGCATACTGAAATGATAGGTGTAATGTCTTTTCACCGGAATCTCAAACCTCGTGTTGAGAACACGGTACTCATAGGTCTTCTCTGTATCACAGTGCCTTGGATGAAAGTCCGCAGCAACATCCCTTGAATCCACTACTCTTATGTCGTCCGGCAGTATGTGATTTAAAGCAAAAGAGAATTTCTCTCCCGGAATGGAACTGGCAGTATCGAAAACCGCTATATTCCCGTAGGCATGAACCCCGGCATCGGTCCTGCTGGCACCTATCACCTGAACATCCTCGCCAGTGAGCCCGTGGATGGCACGGTTTAGCATCTCTTCAATTGTATTGTGGGTGCTTGTCTGAAGTGCCCAGCCATTGTAGGCCGTTCCGTCGTAGGACACCACCAGCATCACACGTTTTTTATCACTCATCAGCTCTTTTTCCAAAATCATCTAAAAAGAATCCTGCCAAATACCAGGCAGCAAACCACATATCCAAAGATTATTGCAAGGCCGTAGACATCCATTCTCTTGTAAACAAGCGGTTTCATCTTGGTCCTGCCCTCTCCGCCTCGATAACATCTGGCTTCCATAGCCATAGCCAGGTCATTGGCCCTTCTGAATGCAGATATAAAAAGAGGTACAAGCAGTGGAACCAGGCTCTTGGCCCTGTTCATGATGGATCCGCTCTCAAAATCCGCGCCTCTTGCCATCTGCGCCTTCATGATCTTATCCGTCTCCTCCATGAGAATAGGAATGAACCTGAGGGCAATTGACATCATCATTGAGATTTCATGGACCGGAACCCTGACTTTCTTGAGTGGTTTGAGAAGATCCTCAAGACCATCCGTGAGGTTATTGGGCGTTGTGGTCAGCGTCATCAGTGACGATCCCGTAATGAGAAATACCAATCTTACTCCCATCATAATGGCAAGCTTCAGGCCTTCCCCGGTGATCTGTATCTTCCAAAAGCTCACCAGAGGCTCTCCCGGCGTCAAAAACAGATTGAAGACCATTGTTATCATCAATAGGAAAAAGATCGCTTTCATGCCCCTAAAAATGAATTTTGGGGGTACATTTGAAAGTTTTATGCAGATAACAAGGAAAAGTCCTGCAATGACATATCCTATGAAATTTTTGACCAGAAACAGGGAAATGATAAAGGAGAAGGTTCCCACAATCTTGACCCTAGGATCAAGGGCGTGGATCACCGATTCCGTCCTGTAATATTGTCCCAATGTAATATCTCTAAGCATTATTTACCCAGTGCCTTTAAAATCTCGTTTTTTGCCTCTTCCAGAGTTGTTATATCAGTGCGCACATCAAATCCCGCAGCCTTGAGTTCCTGCATGCAATACGTCACCTGAGGCGCAGCAAGGCCTATCTCCTCAAGCTCTTTATAATGTGAAAAGACCTCTCGGGGCTCCGCATCAAATGCTACCCTGCCCTTATTCATCACTATGATCCTCTCAACATAATCCGCCACATCTTCCATACTGTGGCTTACCAGGATTATAGTAATGCCCATGGTCTTATGAAGGTCCGAGATGAGATTCAAAATATCTTCTCGTCCCTTGGGATCAAGACCTGCTGTAGGTTCATCAAGGATAAGTACCTGCGGCTTCATGGCCAGTACTCCCGCAATAGCCACCCTTCTCTTTTGTCCGCCGGACAGATCAAACGGGGACTGATAGAAATAATCATCATCAAAGCCGACCTGTTTCAGGGCTTCATACGCCCTGAGCTCAACTTCCTTCTGGGGAAGTCCCAGGTTCCTGGGGCCAAAGCACACATCCTTAAAGCAGTCAGACTCAAACAGCTGATGCTCCGGATACTGGAAAACCAAGCCAACCTTGGCTCTCAGCTTCTTTTTATCGTAGTCCTTGTCATTTATATCTTCGTTGTTAAAGAAAACCTGGCCACTCGAAGGCTTAACAAGGCCGTTCATATGCTGGATCAGAGTTGACTTGCCTGACCCTGTGTGACCGATAAGACCTATGAACTGACCATCGGGGATCTTCAGCGAAACATCAACAAGAGCCGCACTGGCCATGGCAGTGTCTTCGTCATATATGTAATTGACATGATTTAAAATTATCGACATGCTTTGAGGGCCTCCACCAGCTCTTTTCTCGTAAGGATAGGATTTGGAAGCGGAACACCGCTCTTTCTCAGTTCATGAGCAAGGAGTGTAACCTGAGGAACGCCGAGTTTAAGCGCTTTAAGTTTATCAACCTGGGCAAAGATTTCCCTGGGAGTTCCTTCCATGACAACTCTGCCCTTGTCCATGACAAAGACCTTGTCCGCATCAACAACCTCTTCCATATAGTGAGTTATAAGGATGATTGTGATCCCTTCAACCTGATTGAGACCTCTGGCAGCTCTTATTACTTCCTTTCTGCCATTGGGGTCAAGCATGGCTGTGGGCTCATCCATTATTATGCACTTAGGATGCATGGCAATTACACCCGCGATAGATACTCTCTGCTTCTGACCTCCTGAAAGATGGTTGGGGGATGACTTCCTGAACTTATCCATCCGGACAGCCTTTAAGCTCTCATCTACCCTTTCCCAGATTTCATCTGTGGGAACTCCCATATTCTCAGGGCCAAAGCCTACATCCTCCTCAACAACCTGACCTATTATCTGGTTATCAGGATTCTGAAAGATCATTCCGGCTTCCTGTCTGATATCCCACAGGTGCTTGTCATCTTCAGTCAACATTCCGTCAACATACACCTCGCCCTCTGTAGGATAAAGAAGCGCATTAAAATGCTTGGCAAGCGTGGACTTTCCTGAGCCGTTGTGCCCCAGAATAGCAATAAACTGCCCCGGTTCCACAGACAGATTAACATCGTCTATAGCCCTTGTTATGCCCTCGACATTGCCTTCTTCGTCGCGTCTAATATATTCAAATACCAGTTTATCTGTACGTATCATTTTCTTCATAACAGTGCTAATTTTACTAGATTTCAAGGGATAATACAACTTTAAGCGCTTTTTGCATGATATAATTTTTATATGTGATTGCGATCACAGACAAAAAGGAAAGGACCTGCGGTTTAATGAAAAAGATCAGAAACACATCAGCTTTTTATAATTCAGGCAGTTACACCTTTATGTCTGACGTAATGGGCTTTATTGAAAGCAGCCTGAGTCAGATGTCTGTCGGCAAAAAATTCATTCAAAAAACCTTACTTATCTCCGAGGAGATAATAGCAGACCTTCTAAAGCACGCTCCGGCCAATACCGATCTAAAGATCCAGGTCAAACAATTCTTTGGCGAAACCAGCGTGAACATGTCCATGAAGGGTGAGGAGTTTTCTCCCTATTCCGATGAAGATGACCTTAGCGAAGATGCCAGCGTCAGCGCCATCCGTGCCGTCCTTCTGCGCTCCTTCGGCGAAAATTTTAAATACAGAAACAAAAACAATATTAACCACGTCAGGATAGTTGCCGGCCAGTCGGTGCAAAAGCTCAACAACTCCGCTATTTATGCACTTTTCCTTGGTCTGGCATTTGGATTACTTGCGAAATTTCTTTTCCCTGAATCCGTTAACACTACGCTCTGCACCTACGTATTAGAGCCTATCAAGACCTTATTCATGCATGCCATAAGGATCATCATCGCTCCGGTGGTATTCTTCTCCATTGTCTCCTGCTTCTCACAGTTTACAAATCTCTCGGAAGTAGGCAAGATAGGCAGCCGTGTCATATCCATGTATCTTCTGACCACTGTCATCGCCGTTGTTTTAGGTATTGGTATCTTTCACCTTGTACAGCCCGGAGAATTCGGCTTTGCGCTGAGTCCCGGATTAGCCACTCAGGCTGTGGACGTGGACACTTCAGTGGATACATCCATAATGTCAACACTTATAAATATAGTGCCTTCCAACTTCTTACGTCCTTTCCTTGAATCTGATACTCTTCAGCTGATCTTCCTGGCCATACTGTGCGGAGTCGCTGTCGGAATGGTAGGCAAGTACTCTTCTATGTTAAAAGAGCTTTTTGATGCCCTTAACACACTGTTTTTAACCATTACAACTCTGATAACCAGATTTATTCCCCTTGCAGCTTTTGTTTCTATATCACTTCTTGTTATCAAGCTTGGCGGGAACTCTCTTCTGTCCATTTTAAACGTCACTCTGACACATACAGGAGCTATCCTCGCCATGATGTGTATGTACGGGTTTCTTATCCTTATTATTGGCAGACTCAATCCTTTGAAGTTTTTCAAGAATGACAGAGAAGGAATCATTACCAGCCTGACCCTTTCTTCAAGCTCAGCAGCCATGCCCACAAACATGAGGGTCTGCACAGAGAAACTGGGAGTTTCACCCAAGGTTGCAAATTTCTCCATACCTCTTGGCGCCACCATAAACATGGACGGTGTGTGCATTTACCTGACGATAATAGGACTGTTTTTGGCAAAAGCCTATGGAATTGCAGTTGACCTGCCTTCCCTTATCTCTCTTTCATTTACCATCATCATGCTCTCCCTGGGAGCTCCCGGAGTTCCCGGATGTGCATTTATCTGCCTCGGCGTTGTAGCGGAATCTCTCAATATTCCCATAGAAGCGCTGAGCCTTATAATAGCGATCAATCCCATCCTTGATATGATGGACACCATGTCCAACACTACAGGCGATATGGCTGCAGCAGTTATCGTCGCCAAAAAAGAAGGTCTTTTGGACCTTGAAAAATATAACAGCTGAGGTATTTGTACGTAATGAAATTTAAGTATTTAAAAGAATTCACACTTCTCGCAGGAGTTATAGCCATAGCCGCAATAGGCGCCAGGCTGCTTGCCGGAGGAGAGACCCTTTCCGATTATGCAAAAAAGAATCCTGATGCAGCCATAACTTCATCCACTGAGGCAGAGAGTCCTGAGCCAAGGCAGGATGATGTATATGAGGCATCTGCATCAACAGCAGAATCAGCTTCTGACAGTTCAACTGCAGAAGCAAGCATGATCGCCGAGCCTGAACCTGTAGGTGAGCCTGAGACAGAAGCCGAAATCAAACCCGAACTCGAGCCGGAACCTTCACCTGAGAGGATAACCTATATGGATGGATTTTATTATGAACCAATCTCAAATGAGATCTTTAAGCGCATCTCAGGCATATCCTATCCCGTTGACTGTACAGTCTCCTTGGACGAGCTAAGATATGTTGGATTAAAATATGTTGATTTTAACGGAGAGATCCAGACAGGAGAGCTTATCTGTAATAAAGCTCTCGCACAGGATATGGTAGAGATCTTCTACGAACTCTGCACAAACGATTATCGTATAGAAAGCGTAAAACTCGTAGATGAATTTGGCGGTGATGATACAGCATCAATGCTTGCCAATAACACTTCCTGTTTTAACTACAGGGTAGTTGAAGGTACGACAAGACTTTCGAATCATGCCTATGGCAGGGCAATAGATCTCAACCCGTTCTATAACCCATACGTGACTTACAATAAAGACGGTACCACAAATATATCCCCGGAGGGAAGCGAAGCTTACGCTGACAGATCAGCTTCTTTTCCTTACAAGATTGATGAAAACGACCTTGCTTACAAGCTGTTTAAGGAACACGGCTTCAAGTGGGGCGGAGACTGGAACAATAGTAAAGACTACCAGCACTTCGAAAAGAAATAAAAAAAGAGATGTATATTGGCATAAATGCCAAATACATCTCTTTTATTATTTCGCGTGGCTCGTTGCTCACACAAGTTCAAGAACAACCATCATAGCTGCATCGCCTTTTCTCTGGCCGATCTTAACGATTCTTGTATAACCACCCTTACGTCCAGCGTACTTAGGGCCATACTCATCGAAAAGCTTAGCTACGAGATCAA
>JAFSTR010000139.1 GCA_017445665.1 Butyrivibrio sp.
TGAACCTGATGCTTCAACAAGCCCCTGTTCTACAAGTTGACTATCACCACTATCAGAAACCACATTCCCATCAATTGTAGTACTTCCGCTGGTTGCGACAACCTGATCTGTCATATCCTCAGCATACACTGTAAGGCTTGGTGTAACCACCATTGAAACTGCAGTTACTGTTGTTGTAATTCCTACAAGAATTCTTCTGTACATGACACACATACCTCCGATACATATAATACACTTTCATTTTGATTTGCTATTATTTGCAACTCATAAAAGCATACTAACTCTGTGTCACTCCAAAATCCATCCTCTAAATACGAAAATTTGTGCATTTTTGCACCACTATTTCAACAACCATATTTCATGTTCAAAATATTATTTCAGTCATCAAAAAACCGGAACGCCCATATACAGGATGCGTTCCGGTTACCATTATTTCCATTATTCTGCTTTAGTACAAGTCCACCTAAGATCACCCGGCATCTATTTCAGCATATCCATATTGCCGGGCTTATCTGTCATTATCAGTTCAAATGCCAGATATCCCTGTTATACTCCTGAATAGTTCTGTCAGATGAGAAGTAGCCTGCCTTGGCGATGTTGGTGAGCATCATCTTCTTCCACTTATCGCGCTTCTCGTAATCTGCAAAGATCTGATCCTTCCTCTCGATGTAGCTCTCAAGATCAAGCAGAGTCATGAACCAGTCCTTGTTAAGGAGCTCGTCGTGAAGTCTCTTTAAGTTCTCCTTGTGGCCTACCTTAAGAGCCTCTTTACTTACGATGAAGTCTACAGCCTCTTTTATCACCTTGCTCTTCTTGTAGAAGTCCTTGGAAACATAGTCAGCCTTCTTGTAATGCTCAATTACTTCATCAGCACTTGCTCCGAAGATGTAGATATTATCATCTCCTACAAGCTCATGGATCTCTACATTTGCGCCGTCATCTGTTCCGAGAGTTACGGCACCGTTAAGCATGAACTTCATGTTACCTGTTCCTGATGCCTCTTTTGATGCCAGAGAGATCTGCTCTGATACATCGCAGGCTGGAATAAGCTTCTCAGCATAGCTTACGTTGTAGTTCTCTACCATGACTACCTTCATATACTTGTTAACATCAGGATCGTTGTTGATGATCTCCTGAAGAACAAGAATGAGGTGGATGATATCTCTTGCAATAACGTAGGCAGGAGCTGCCTTGGCACCGAAGATAAATGTAAGCGGTCTTGCCGGCTTCTTGCCTCCCTTGATCTCCAGGTACTTATGAATGATATAAAGAGCATTCATCTGCTGTCTCTTGTACTCGTGAAGTCTCTTTACCTGAATATCAAAAATTGAATCCGGATCAACTTCTACGCCCTCATGCTCCTTGAGGTAAGAGACAAGCTCTTTTTTCTTGTCCATCTTGATCTCTTCAAGCTTGTCAAGAACTGCCTGATCATCGATATGATCAAGGAGCTTCTCAAGCTTGTTCGCATCCTTCTTAAAGCCATCCCCGATAGTCTGTGAAAGGAAGTCAGCAAGAGGATGGTTGCAGGATAAAAGCCACCTTCTAAAGGTTATACCATTGGTCTTATTGTTGAACTTCTCAGGATAAAGCTTGTAGAAATCGTTAAGTTCCGAATTCTTAAGAATATCCGTATGAATAGCTGCAACACCATTGATGGAGAAGCCGTAGTGGATATCGATAAATGCCATGTGCACTCTCTTATCCTTGTCGATTATCTGAACCTTAGGCTTTCTCTTGTATTTCTCGCGGATTCTCTTATCCAGTTCCTTGATATAAGGAACAAGCTGAGGAACAACCTTCTCAAGGTACTCAAGAGGCCATGTCTCAAGGGCCTCAGCAAGGATTGTATGGTTTGTATATGCACAGGTCTTGCTTACGACACTTATGGCTTCATCCATTGAGAATGCCTTCTCCTCAACGAGGATCCTGATAAGCTCAGGAATGATCATAGTGGGGTGAGTGTCGTTGATCTGAATAACTGCGTGATGATAAAGCTCATGAAGGTCGTACTGGCGCTCCTTCTGCTCTCTTAAAATGAGCTGAGCCGCATTTGATACAAGGAAGTACTCCTGATAGATACGAAGGAGATTTCCATTCTCATCTGAATCATCCGGATACAGGAAAAGAGTCAGGTTCTTATCAATCTTGGTCTTATCGAAGTCGATGCCCTTCTTAACAAGGCTCTCGTCAATTGTCTCGATATCGAAGAGACGGAGCTTGTTAACCCCTGTGTCATATCCCACAACGTTCATGTTGTAGAGACGTGATGTTACCTTCTTTTTGCCAAAAGACACTTCGAAGGTAGTATCGGTCTTCTCAAGCCAGGACTGATCCTCAATCCAGTCGTTCTTCTCTGCGCACTGAAGGTGGTCCTTAAATACCTGTTTAAACAAGCCAAAGTGATAGTTGAGGCCGATTCCCTCGCCTGCAAGTCCAAGAGTTGCAATGGAATCAAGGAAGCATGCAGCAAGTCTTCCCAGTCCGCCGTTACCAAGAGATGGCTCAGGCTCGCACTCCTCTATCGCAGCAAGGTTCTTGCCATTTTTCTCAAGGATCTCCTTGACCCTGTCATATACTCTTAAATTGATAAGGTTATTGGAAAGAAGCTTACCGATAAGGAACTCCATTGAAATGTAGTATACCTTCTTCTCTCCGTTGGAAACCTCTGCCACATCCATAAGACGTGATGTCATCTCAAGAAGTACATAATATGTCTCCTGATCGGATAACTCCTTAAGGTTCTTGCCAAACTTCTCACCGGCAATATCCTCAAGCTGTCCCTCGAGGTTAGTTACAAGTACATCTCTTTGCATATTTGTGTGCTTAGCCATTGTGTATCTCCTCTCATTGAATCCCTAGTGATACTGTTTTAAAACATATTACTATGGAAAACGTTTTCTCAAATTGACTTTCTAAGAATACCACAGGAAAACGTTTTCCGCAAGTCCGATTTCAAAAAACAAATTAGCGACGCAGTATTGACTACTGTTTATACAGCGCCAAGCTGCATACGATAATACTTCTCATACAGGCCGCCCTGTTTGATGAGCTCCTTGTGTTTGCCTCTCTCCTTTATTCCGTCGCCGTCGAGAACGATGATCTCGTCAGCCCCCAGGATAGTAGAGAGCCTGTGAGCTATAGTAATGGTAGTTCTTCCAACCGAGAGCTTTTCAAGGCTCTCCTGGATATATCTTTCGCTCTCATTATCAAGAGCACTTGTTGCCTCATCAAGGATAAGGATCGGAGGGTTCTTGAGAAAGACTCTGGCGATAGCGATCCTCTGTTTCTGACCGCCGGAGAGCCTTGCTCCTCTCTCTCCCACCTCTGTATCAAAGCCGTTTGGAAGAGTCTCAATAAAGTCCAGAAGATCAGCGTTCCTTGCTGCCTCCACAATTTCTTCCATGGTCGCATTCTCTTTTCCGTAGGCGATATTCTCTTTTACCGTACCATTAAAAAGATATACATCCTGCTGTACTATGCCGATGTAGGACCTCAGTGACTTCTGGGTGACATCCCTTACATCGGTTCCGTCTATCCGCACGCTTCCGCCCGTAACCTCGTAAAACCTTGGAAGGAGTGAACAGAGAGTAGTCTTTCCTCCGCCTGAAGGCCCCACGATAGCCACGTTCTTGCCGGCATCCACATGCAGATCAACGTGGTTAAGTACCGTCTCTTCTTTTTCATAGGAAAAAGACACATCGCAATAATCAATAACGCCCTTGACGTCCGAAAGCTCTTTTGCATCAGGTTTATCAACTATAGTGGGCATGGTATCCATGACCTCACAGAACCTCTCAAAGCCCGCCATACCCTTCTGAAGCTGCTCCGTGAATTCCACAAGAACATTGACGGGGTTGATGAAAATATTGATGTAGAGAGCGTAGATTGCAAGATCCTCGCCGGTCATCTGCCCCTTAGCAATAAAGTACCCTCCGGCCACGAGAACCGTTACAAACATCATTCCCTCAAAGAAATTGTTGCCGGAGAAAAACATCGCCATCTGTCTGTAGTTTGCCTTCTTGGAATCGAGGAACGCTGTGTTGGAGCGGTCAAATTTCTTTTTCTCGATATCCTCTCCCGTAAAGGATTTAACGACCCTGATGCCTCCCAGAGTGTCCTGAAGGGATGAATTTATTCCAGCAATCTTCTTTCTGTTATCCGAAAACGTAGCTCTCATGCGCTTGTTCTGAGTCACAGCAAATACAGCCATGCATGCCACCACAAAAACCAGGCACAGGGTCATCGGTACATTTATGCGCATCAGCAGTATGAATGAGCCGATAATCTTGATTATGGAGATGAAGATATTCTCCGGGCCGTGGTGCGCCAGCTCCGATATGTCAAAGAGATCCGACACCAGCTTACTCATCATCTCGCCGGTGTTGTGCGTGTCGTAGTAGGAAAAAGAGAATGCTTCAAACCTGTCAAAGAGTTCGCTCCTCATTCCTGACTCGATCCGCGCTCCCATCATATGCCCCTGGTAAGTCACGTAATACCTGCACAAAAACCTGACCACATACATTGCAATGAGCAGAAATGCTATCATTCCCAGCCTGCTTAAGATAACACTGCTCTCTTCCAGAAAAAGAGTGCTTCTGAGGATCCTCAGGAACTGTGGGAATGTCAGGTCTATGACCGAAAGGATCGATGCACACACAAGATCCATTAAAAACACACCGATATACGGCCTGTAGTACGGGATGAATTTCTTTATCAGCTTCATTTGATTATGTCCTCATATTTCATTCTTACAAGTGTATGAGGAAGAATAACCTCTCTGCCGACATCGCCCTGCATCAGGCGATTAAGTTCATCCAGGGCTTCTTCGGATATCTTTACAAAGTCCTGCTTTACAGTGTTCATCTGTTTCCCCACATACCCCATCAGTATTATTCCGTCAAATCCGCATACAGGGCGGAAAATATCCATATCAATAAGTGCTTTCATTGCTCCGATGGCCATAAGATCGGAAGCGCAGACCACGCAGTCGTGGTTTTTAGCATATTTCATGGTGATCTCACGGGCTCTGAGCTCTGAGAATCTGCCGCTTCTTACAGTGAGCTTAAGTTTCTTTTCCTCGCATAATTTCTTGATGCCCTGAAGCCTTTGCCCCGTCACATAGCCATTCTCGTCGCCGGAGATGTAAAGGACCTTCTTGACCTTGTTCTCGGTCACAGTCTTTTTGGCCACATCGTACTGGGCCTTTGCGTTATCAACGCTGACACAGGAGGTGCACTCGCCGGTTATGGGCGCGTCGATGACCACCATCTTGAAGTGCTCACTCTTTATCAGTTTGTGGACCACTTTATCCTTGGTCGTAAGACCGTAAACGATGATGCCCTTAATGCCCTGGGACTCGAAGTAGCTGGTGACTTCCTCAACCGTCATATCCTCGATCATGGAGGTAAAGACAGTGATCACATCCAGCTGCAGCTCTTTTGCCCGGTGCACCGCACCTGATATGTACTGCATGCTGATCTCGTCACTGGCCTCAGTGGTCAGATTAAATTTTATCAAAAGAGCTACTCTGCCCATTTTCTTGGAAGAGAGGCTTGCAGCAACGGCATTTGGCACAAAGCCCAGTCTGTCCACCACTTCCATCACTTTTGCTCGAGTGTTCTCACTTACATTCGGATAATTATTTAGTACCTTGGAGACTGTTGATATGGCAACTCCGGCCTCCCTGGCCACATCTTTGATCGAAACCATTTTATCCCCCGATTTGCGGATTATTTACTGCCATTTATGGAAATCGTTTTCCAAGCATAGTTCTACTATAGGACCTGGAGGACCTTTTGTCCATAAAATATCTATAAAAAAGGTCTCTATGGCTTTCAAGATGATATAATTATTACTATGAAAAAAATAAATTTTATCACTATTACAATTATAATAAATCTGCTGCTCTCATCCTGTGCGTCAACTCCTATGGCCAACGAGATCGGGACCAACACAGTAGCCCAGAAACCTTCCGCCACAGCTGAAGAAGCGCCGCAGAGCTATGAGCAGTCCTCTGCAAATGCGCGCATTGACGACGGAAGGACCGTGGTCGGTATTTCCATGCCCGATAAGCTGCTTGAACGCTGGAATCATGACGGTATCTTTTTAAAAGAGCATTTTGAAAAAGAGGGCTGCGAAGTAATCCTTAAATATGCCGACAACCTTATAGATACTCAGATTTCCGACATCCGTTCAATGATAGACGGCGGAGCGGACCTTCTGGTGATCACAGCTGTTGACGGTGCTGCCCTGTCATCAGTCCTGGACAAAGCAAAATCCCAGGGGATCAAGATCATTGCCTACGACAGGCTTTTGATGAACTCACCTTCCGTTGATTACTATGTTTCTTATGACAATTACAAGGTTGGGGTTCTTCAGGCTGAGTACGTCATATCAGCCCTTAGACTTGAGAAATCCAGTCAGACTAAGACAATAGAATTTGTAACCGGAGATCCGGTAGATAACAATGCAAGATACTTTTATCAGGGGGCTGTTGATACGCTGATGCCCTACCTTGAAAGCGGGAAGCTCTCCGTACTTTCAAACCAGCAGGGATTTTATGAGACCTCCACAGCCCAGTGGTCCACCGATATCGCGCAGCAGAGGCTTCAGATAATCTTAAATTCCTATTATCCGGAAAATGTCAGGCTGGATGCTGTTTTGTGTGCCAACGATTCCACGGCGCTGGGTGCCACCAGAGCTCTGGAATCAGATTATAATGGTCAGAACAGTGTAGTCGTTACCGGTCAGGATGCTGATGTTGCCAATATCTACAGCATAATCGAGGGAAAACAGAGCATGACAGTTTTCAAAGCCCTGCGTGATGAATCTGTCGTGGCTGTTGCTCTGGGTCTTTCAATACTCTCTGATGAGACTCCGGACGCAGAGCTGATAACGCGCTCCGGATGGAAGTTTGAGTGTTCCTATAACACCACAGACTATGACAACGGCAGCAAGATCATTCCTTCCTATCTGCTAAGTCCCATAACCATTACAAAAGACAATCTGGAAAAAGAGCTTTTTGATACCGGCTACTATGCAAGAAATGGCTCCGGTTTAATTTACGCTGTTGAATAATGTGTATCCGTTTCTTCCCTTGCCCTTTGTCACGTAAAGAGCTTTGTCTGCACATTCCAGAACAGTTCCCGAATCCTTTGTATCAAGAGGATACA
>JAFSTR010000140.1 GCA_017445665.1 Butyrivibrio sp.
GTGGCTCATTTTTTGTGAGAAAAACATGATGATTACAAGCTTTTGAAAAAATGAGCCACTGACTCCGTCCCCAGGGTTCAAAACTGCCAAAGCCAACGTCCCGAGTGACACACCCGTGCCTTATTTAGTTACAACGTGCAAAGGCATGTCGCTATATTCTGCAGTAAGTGAGAATTTCTCCGACAAGCCTTCTGTAACGTAGACTTCTCTATCTTCAGTAACAAAGATAGCTTCAAAGTCCTCTGACTTCCTGTACTGCTCTATTGCCTTATCAAGTCCTTCCACAAAAAGAGCTGTAGATAAGCCGTCGCACAAAAGGCCATCCTCGCCTACGATAGTCACTGATACAAGTCCGTTTTCTGCAGGTTTACCGGTGGCGGGATCTAAGATGTGCCAGTATCTCTTACCGTCTTCCTCAAAGTATCTCTCATACCCACCGGAAGTTATAATGGCCACATCATCAGCTTCAACCACCCCGATCATCCCGGATGCAGAATCAGGGAACGGGCTCTTAACGGCAACTCTCCAAGGATCTCCTCCGGGCTTACTTCCGATGCACTGCACGTTTCCGCCAAGATTCAAAAGAGCATGGGTTACTCCCTCACTTCTAAGCATGTCAGCAACTGCAGTCCCTGTATAACCCTTGGCCACGCTGCCAAGGTCAACCTGCATTCCTTCAGAAAGCCCGGCTTTAACTGTACTCCCAGTCCCATCACCGGAACCGGAGGTGTTTTCCTCAACCTCTATATCAATTCCCTTATAGTCAACATTGCGTAAAAGCTCCGCGATCTCATCATCACCGGGAACCCTGTATTCCCCGGTTGTAAATCCCCAGGCCTTCAACACAGGATATATAGTGATATCCAGTGCTCCGTCGGTTCTGTCGCACACATCGAGCGCATGTACAAGAATATTTCCAACCTCTTCAGACAGCTCACCGTCTCCCGAAGCATTCAGCTCCGCAATCTCGCTGGCAGTATCCGTAACCGACAGCTTTCTCTCCAGGCGTCTTATATACTCCTCAGCCTCGGGTGTAAAATCCTCGCGTCCAGCAATCTGCAGCTCCATGACCGTATCCATGGCAAAGATCGTCGAGGTGTAGATCTTCTCTCCCGGAAAAGCGCAACCCCAGGCAAGCAAAGACACAATGCATATCACAGCAAGTGCTGCCACCGCCCGGGGGTAAATTATCTTTTTATGTCCTTTGTCTAACAAAAGTCCCATATCAAAACTCATTTCAAAACTTCATTCAAACTGCCGGTGCGATAGCCCTTAAGATCCAAAGCCACATACGCAAAGCCGATTTCATGAAGCCTATCGTTTATCTCCTCTCGAACTTCCGCAGCCATAGCCCTGTCGATGTCCTCCTGCAAAAGCTCAATCCTTGCAAGAGGTGCACCACTTCCATGAGCCCTTACCCTGAACTGCTTAAAGCCCTTATTCAAAAGAAACTTCTCCGCCTCGTCAACCATTCGAAGCTTCTGACTTGTAAGCCTCTCCCCATAAGGAATCCTGCTGGCAAGACAGGCAAAAGACGGCTTGTTCCAGGTAGGAAGATCAAACTCCCTGGACAGATCCCTGATCTCCTGCTTCCCAAGACCTGCTGCCCTGAGCGGACTCTTAACACCAAGCTCTGCAATAGCTTTCATACCGGGTCTGTAGTCACCTTCATCATCCACATTGGAGCCTTCAGCCACAACAGAAAGCCCCTCGCCGGCAGCCGTATCCAGAAATCCCTGAAACAGTGCCTTCTTGCACAAATAACACCTGTCCTTAGGATTCTCTGCAACTCCGTCAATAGAAAGGACATCAACATCCGCTACCAGATGCCTGATCCCCATCTTTTCGCAAAACTGTCTGGCTTCAGAAACCTCTCTCTCCGGCACAAAACAGGAGCTTGCAGTAAGCGCCACTGCATGATCCCCAAGAGCTTCTTTTGCAGCATGTAAAAGAAATGTGGAATCCACACCACTCGAAAAGGCAACCGCAACACTGCCGTAGCCCTTAAGTATCTCCAGAAGCCTGCTATATTTTTCCTGTAAAACAGATTCCATAAATCCTTACCATCACTCGTCTTTCAAATATCCGATCACATCCGGAAGACTCTCCTGAACAGTTTCCACAAGACTCTTCATCTCGTCGTTGGCAGGGAGAAGATCCGGAACCATAATGGGCCTCAGCCCTCCGCCGGCGGCCGACCTGACTCCATTGTAGGAATCCTCGATGGCGTAGCATCTCTCAGGCGCTGCGCCTATCTTCTCGCAGGCCAAAAGATATATCTCCGGATCGGGCTTACTTCTCTTAACCACGTCCCCGGTTACCAGCTCATCAAAAAACTCAAGAACTCCCGCATCCCTGAGCTCCGCCTCAACCACAGGTCTCCTTGTGGAAGAAGCCAGTGCTATCTTTTTGCCGCTCTCCTTAAGGAATGTCAGGATCTCTTTTACCCCGTTCTTCATGGGAAGCTTGCCACCGTCATACTTCTCGTGAAAGATCACGGAAGCTTCCCTGGCATATTCATCATAAGGAAAATCCTTGCCGTAGTAGCGAAGCATTATCTCCTTGGTCTCTCTTTCATTAACGCCGGTACAGGCCAAAAACGCCTCAGTAATGTCACCCAGATCATGTCTGTCCGCAACGACATACCAGCTCTCAAGCACGGCTCTCTCGGAATCGAAGATAACTCCGTCCATGTCGAAAACCACTGCATCAAAATCTCTCATTAAAGTCCTCCAACAAACCGTATTTCCATCCCGACTCCAAGGCTTAGATCATCCCAAAGCCACATCCAGTGCCATCATGAGGGTAAAGCCCAGAGCGAACATGATTACGCCGATGTTGGAATGCTCACCCTCAGACATCTCAGGGATAAGTTCCTCAACTACAACGTACATCATTGCCCCTGCTGCAAAGCTCAGAAGATATGGCATAGCGGGCACTACAAGCTGCGCAGCAAATATTGTAAGAAGCGCACCAATCGGCTCTACTGCGCCCGAAAGCGCACCATCCATAAAGGCTCCAAACTTGGTCTTACCCTTTGAGTGAAGAGGCATTGATATTATTGCTCCCTCAGGGAAGTTCTGGATTGCAATACCAATTGCCAGAGCCAGCGCTCCACCTGCTGTTACAGGTACACTTCCTGACATGAATCCGGCAAATACGACACCCACAGCCATTCCCTCAGGAATGTTGTGAAGTGTAACAGCCAGCACCATCATTGTTGTCTTCTGGAGCTTGGACTTTGGTCCCTCAGCCTTCTCCGCATTCATGTGCAGATGAGGTATCACGCAATCCAGAAACAGCAGAAACAGTATTCCGATCCAGAATCCAACAGCCGCGGGAACAAAAGAAAGCTTACCCATCCCCTCAGCCTGCTCCAACGCCGGCACTATAAGGCTCCATATGGAAGCTGCAACCATGACGCCGCTGGCAAATCCGGTCAGAGCTCTCTGAACTTGTCCGCCAAGCTCTTTTTTCATGAAAAAAACCATTGCCGAACCCAGCACTGTTCCAGCAAAAGGAATAAGTATTCCGATCCAGATATTAGTGTTCATAATATGCACCTCCTAAGAGATTCAAAAAAACCAAAACCTGTACGTCAGCTCATCTTCTTGTACATCAGATTACCAAGGGCCTGAACTGCCTGAACAAAGATGATCAGGATCAGTGAGCAAACGATAAGGTATTCTGTCTTGTACTGCTGGTAACCGTAGCGGATAGCGATATCACCGACACCGCCGCCTCCGACAGTTCCTGCCATAGCTGAATATCCGACCAGCGAAATGATAAGAAGTACTATTCCGTTGAGCATTCTCGGAATAGACTCTTTTACATAAACTCTCATAAGGATCTGGAAGTTGGAAGCCCCAAAGGATCTTGCAGCCTCGATAACTCCGGGATTGGTCTCACGAAGAGAAGTCTCGAAAACCCTTGCGATAAAAGGGATCGCCGATACAGTAAGCGGAACGATCGCAGCTGTAGTTCCGATCGACTTGCCAACAAGCGCTCTTGTGAAAGGGATCAGGATGACCAGCAGGATGATGAATGGAAAGCTTCTGAATACATTTACAATAAAGCTCAGAATTCCATACACGATCTTGTTGGGCTTAAGTCCTCCGGGCGCTGTAAGCGTAAGTATTACCGCCGGGATAAATCCAAGTATTACCGAGAACAGTGTTGACCAGAAAACCATGACAAGGGTCTTCCAGAACGCCTGCATAATGATCGGATAAATGGCGGGATTAAGTATTTGTTCTAACATCTATATTTCCTCCGAATGAGTTACTTTCTTATTTGATGACTTCCCAGGTAACGCCCTTGGAATCCAGGAACGCACAGGCTCTCTCAAGGTCTTTTTCCTGCATATTGAGAACCAGACTTCCGTAAACATCCTCCCTGAAGTCCTCAAGTTTAGCCCAGCAGATATTGAAATCCGTCTGCAGCTCCTGAGACATCTGGGTTACGATAGGCCTCTGGTTGCCTTCTCCGAAGAAAAAGAGCTTTAGATTGATGCCGGTTGTCGGAAGCTTGTCAGACTCCTCACGCAGGAAGTCTCTGATCTCCCTCTCCTTGGGCCATACGAAGAGCTGCTCGGGCTTGCCTATTGCCAGCATCTGTCCGTGACTTAAGAACGCCACTCTCTGGCAGATCTGTTTAACAACTTCCATCTGATGAGTAACCACCACGATCGTGATGCCCATCTCTTTATTGATCCTCTGCAAAAGAGCCAGTATTCCCTTTGTGATCTCCGGATCCAGCGCACTTGTCGCCTCATCGCAAAGAAGTATCTCAGGATCAAGCACCAGCGCTCTTGCTATGGCAACTCTCTGCTTCTGTCCGCCGGAAAGTTCGCGGGGCTTGGCATGTGCCTTCTCCTCAAGACCGACAAGCTTTATGAGGTTCATGATCTTCTTTTTTGCCTGTGCTGTATTGGTTGGGATCCCCCAGAACTTCATGGGAAGAGCCACGTTCTGATATACATCCAGTCTCTCAAGAAGATTAAAGCCCTGGAATATCATTCCCATTCTCTTCTGAAGAAGACGCAGTTCGCCTTTGTTCCTGACATCAACGAGCTTACCGTCTACCCTGATCTCGCCTCTGTCATAGGTCTCAAGTCCGTTGATACATCTGAGAAGTGTTGACTTTCCAGCACCGGACTGACCGATTATTCCAAAGATCTCTCCATCCTCGATCTCCATGGATACATTCTTTAGTACCTCTGTTCTGTCAAAGGTTTTCTTAACATTGCTGATAGTTATCATTTCTTTTCGTTCCAATCTGATTTTGATAAGAGCTCTTAGTACACCGAATAATAAATACCTGATGCAAATCCTCAGATAATTTTTTCAGATACAAGGCGGAAGATGGAGTCGATGCGGGCATCGACGACTGATGACAACGCAGTATCTGGAAATAATTATCAAGGATTTGTACTGGTGATTCATTATTCGGTGTACTACCCCCAAACACGCTTTATTTTACCACAACAGACGCACATGCGCATTAAAAGGAAAAAGACACTCTGCAAATGGGCAGTGTGTCTTTTCTCTTTGGTAGGATTATTATGTTATGGCTATTTGGCTAAATTATTACTGTGCATCAATGAAAGATGTGATAACTGCTCCCTTATATGTGTCGTCGATGTACTTCTGAACCTTATCAGACTGAAGAGCCTTGATAAGAGCCTGTGTCTTCTCTGAAGACTCGTTGCCCTCTTTAACTACAAGGAAGTTTGTTCTCTTTACAGTTGTCTCATCATCGAATTCCTCGATATCCAGCGCAGGATACTCAGCGGGAAGACCAGCCTCAAGAGCATAGTTTCCGTTGATTGTTGCTGCATCAAGATCAGGAAGTGAAAGTGGAAGGTTTGCTGCCTCAAGAGGTGTGATCACGTATCCGTGAGGGTTAGCATCCTTATCCTTTGTAAGTGTATCCTCTGTGTAGCTGGGATCTGTACCGAAGTCACCCTTTGAAACAAGAAGTCCCTTCTGAACAAGAAGGTCAAGTCCTCTTGCGCCATTATCAGGATCGTTAGGAATACCGATTGTTGCGCCATCAGGAAGCTCTGAAAGAGCCTTATACTTCTGTGAGTAGATACCCATTGGCTCGATGTGAATGCCGGCTACTGCTGTAAGATGAAGGCCTGCATCTGAGTTCTGCTGGTTCATGTAACCAAGAGTCTGGAAGTAGTTTGCATCAAGCTCTCCCTGCTCAAGTGATGTGTTAGGAAGTACATAATCTGAGAAAACAACTGTCTCAAGTTCCCATCCATCCTCTGCAAGAACCTCTTTTACGATGTTATCAAGGATCTCAGCGTGAGGTACAGGTGTTGCACCAACTGTGATTTTCTTGTCTCCTGAATCTGCTGTAGCAGGTGCCTCTGCCTCTGCAGGAGCTTCTGCCTGTGCTTCAGGTGCTGCCTCTGTTGTCTCTGCCTGGGCAGGTGCTGTATCACCGCAACCTGTAAGTGCACCCAGGGCCAGTGTTGTTGCAAGTACAAGGCTTGCTATTACTTTCTTTTTCATAATTTCCCTCCTCGCCCGCTTAAGTAGTTCAGCGGTTATTAACTGTTTTCTATAATATACTCCCCGTTTTGCACCCGTGCAATAACAAGGGGTTTATAGACGCCGATAAATATTGCTTATATGCCAATCAGGCTTCCCTGTGTCTCTCAAGCTTCTCAACAAAGGTTTTGCCCATGTCGCTGAGCTCCTGACCTTTTCTGGTTATATAGCCAAAGGTCAGCATCTCATCCTCTTTGAGTTTGATAACCTGGATATCTGAAGAAGTCTTTCCTTCCCCCAGCATCGCTGCACCGACAGCATAGCCGTCAAGCCCCAGCATAAGCTCTATGGAAGTTGCTCTTTCGTTGGTGGAGATGACCTTCTTGTAATCATAGGTAGCAAGGGCCTCTTCTCTATAGTAAAAAGAAGTATTGTCTCCCTGATCAAATACCATGCAGGGATAGTCCTGAAGGTCCTCAAGAGACAGCTCTTTTGCATCAGCCAGCGGATGGTCCTTGCTAAGGTACACGTAGGTATCACGGGAAAAGAGCTCGTGGAATTCCAAAGCAGCATCCACAAATATCTTCTTAAAGGTCGCCTTGTTAAAATCGCTGAGAGCAATAACTCCCACTTCACTCTTTAATGTCTTAACATCCTCGATCACTTCACTGGTCTGTGTTTCACGGATTGAGAACTGATACTCGGGAAGATCATACTCTCTTACTGTATCAATAAATGCGTCCACAGCTATGGTGTAATGCTGCATGGAAACCGAAAAAGTGGGCCTCTCATTCCTGGCATTAAGATATCTGTCCTCAACCTTCTCAAACTGCTCCACAGCATTTCTTGCATAGGCAATAAAAGAAGCACCTGCAGCCGTAGTAACAACTCCGTTATGGACTCTCTCAAATATCTGTATCCCCAGCTCACTCTCAAGATCCCTTACAGCACTTGAAAGTCCCGGCTGCGAAACATAGAGCCTGTCTGCAGCCTTCCTCATGGAGCACTCCTCATCTATGGCAATAACGTATTTTAGCTGAAGTATAGTCATGTTCAAACTCCTCACACCAAATTATTTTTGAACATGATAGCACACTTTGCATCTTTAAATCAATAAAGCATATAAACCCAGGATCAAGCTATTTTCATTTCCTGGATTTTTTCAAGGATTGCTTCGGCAAGTCTCCTGTGCCCCTCTTCATCAAGGTGCTCCTCATCGATGTTGCTTGCTGTGGAAAAATCGGAAGCTGCAAGGAACTTATATCCTCTTTCCCTGGCAACCTGCCTGTAGAACTTCTGCAGATCCTTGCTGGTCTCTACAGAGCGGCTGTCAAACTCCGGATCCTTATCTTCTCTCCAGACTTCTTCGCCGAGGTGGATAGGTGATACCACCAGAATCTTATCTGCAGAAACATAGCTGCTTATCTCATTGAGGCACTGCTCAAGCCCTTTTGCTATGGTATAGGCGTTGGCGTTAAACAGTGATTTGCAGTCGTTGGTGCCAAGCATTATGATAGCTGCATCTATCGGATATGTACTTTCAAGGACCATGGGAAGAGCATCCACTGCCTTTCTCAAAGGTCTGAGCTCATCCTCAAAAACTGTTGTCCTTCCGCACAGTCCCTCTTCTATAACTCTGGCATCGGATAACTGCTCCTGTACCAGACTAGTCCATCTGACTCCCCAGGGAAATCTTTCCTTTGTTCCCGGAACCAGTCCCCATGTATTTGAATCGCCGAAAGCAAGTATGTTTTTCATAATAGACCTCTTTTTCAAGTGCATGTTTATCTTACAAATAAATTATGCAATAGGTCTGTCATGGCGTAAAATACACATCTGTTATAGCCTGTTATAAGTATCACTTAAAGGATGCGAA
>JAFSTR010000141.1 GCA_017445665.1 Butyrivibrio sp.
CTCAAATGAAAGACTGATAAATGCTATCAGGGCTTGAATTATTCGCTAAAAATGATAAGATTTCTAAATAGTATTATTTTGAGGAGAAAAAAGAGATGAGGACTAAAATCAGGGAGTTGTTTACTAAAACATCTGAATATGCATCAAAGGAAGTGACTGTATATGCATGGGTAAGGACCAACAGGGCACAGTCAAATTTTGGATTCCTTAATTTAAATGACGGTTCTTTCTTTGAGAATTTACAGGTGGTTTATGATAAGGACCTTGCTAATTTCGGAGATATTTCCAAGATTGGTGTAGGGGCAAGTGTTAAGGTTATCGGAACACTCGTACTTACTCCCGAGAATAAACAGCCTTTTGAAGTAAAAGCGACAGGCGTGGAGCTTTTGGGTGATTGTCCTGAGGACTACCCGATCCAGCCCAAGCGTCATACAAGAGAGTTTCTTAGAACCGTTGCACACCTTCGTCCGCGCACAAACCTTTTCAGTGCTGTATTCAGGATCAGAAGTGTGGCAGCAATGGCTATTCACAGCTATTTCCAGGAGAGAGGATATGTATACGTACATACTCCGCTGATCACCTGTGCTGACTGCGAGGGCTCAGATCAGATGTTCAAGATCACAACCCTTAACATGAATGATCTTCCGAAGACAGAGGATGGCAAGGTTGATTTCAAGAAGGATCTTTTCGGCAAGCAGGCGTTTATCACAGGTTCAGGTCAGCTTCAGGGCGAGACCTTTGCAATGGCCTTCGGTGATATCTATACATTCGGACCCACTTTCAGAACTGAGAACTCAAACACCCAGACACATGCCAACGAGTTCTGGATGATCGAGCCTGAAATGGCATTCTGCGATCTTGACGGACTTATGGATATCGAAGAGGAAATGCTTAAGTATGTTGTTAAGTATGTCTGCGACAAGTGTCCTGAAGAGATTGATTTCTGTGACAAGTTCGTAGCCAAGGGACTTAAGGAGAAACTTGATAACATTGTAAATACAGAGTTTACAAGAATTAAGCACCACGATGTGATCGATATCCTTAAGAAAGCAGATGTTAAGTGGGATTTCAAGCCTGATTACGAAGAGGATCTTGCTAAAGAGCATGAGAAATATATCGTTGATTACTTCCACGGACCTGTATTTGTTACAGACTGGCCCAAGGATATCAAGGCATACTACATGAAGGTTAATCCCGACAACAAGACTGTTGCAGCGGTAGATCTTCTTGTACCTCAGGCAGGAGAGCTCATGGGAGGAAGCCAGAGAGAAGAGAACCTTGATAAGCTCATCGAGAGAATGGATGAGATGGGCGTTGATAAGGAAGGCATTAACTGGTATCTCGACACCAGAAGATACGGCGGATGCATCCACAGCGGTTTTGGTATGGGATTTGAGAGACTTATCATGTACCTTACTGGCGTAGAGAACATCCGTGACGTAATACCTTACCCAAGAACACCACAGTCCTGCGAGTACTAATACCAACAAATTATTAAGAACCTTGTATCTTCACGGATACAGGGTTCTTTTTAATTTTATGTTGTAATACCACAATATATGGTATAATTAATTCAAAGTCATACAAATAGAGGGGGACCTACGCATGAAGAAGATCTACGTACTGGACACCAACGTTTTGATTCAAGCACCCCATGCTCTCAAGTGCTTTGATGATAACGAGGTCGTTCTTCCGCTGGTAGTCTTGGAGGAG
>JAFSTR010000142.1 GCA_017445665.1 Butyrivibrio sp.
ATGCGTTAAGAACGAGGCCTAAATAGAAGAGGACGAATAATGAAAAAAGTAATTTTATGTGGACGTTTAACAAGAGATCCTGAAGTAAGATATTCACAGGGTGCTGAGCCTATGGCAATCGCAAGATACACACTTGCCGTTGACCGCAGAAGAGGCAGAAGCAATGACCCTAACGAGCAGTCAGCTGATTTCATCAGCATCGTAGCTTTTGGTAAGGCTGGCGAGTTTGCTGAGAAGTACCTTAAGAAAGGTACCAAGATGCTTATTACAGGACGTATCCAGACAGGTAGTTATACCAATAAGGATGGCGTTAAGGTCTACACAACCGAGGTGGTTGTGGAAGATCAGGAGTTTGCAGAGTCTAAGAACAGCGCATCAAACGGCGGAAACTTTGACTACAGTGCAAACAGCGCACTTGCACCTGCAAGTGCACCGGCAAATGATCCCACTCCCGCTGCAGCAGGCGATGGCTTCATGAACATTCCGGATGGAATCGAAGAGGAGCTGCCTTTTAACTAAAAGGAGGAATATACAATGGCTTTCACAAAGTCTGATAGATCCGATTCTCCAGTAAGGAGAAAGGGCGGAATGCACAGAAGAAAGAAAGTTTGCGTTTTCTGTGGCAAGGATAATGTAATTGATTACAAGGATACAGCTAAGCTTAAGAAGTTCGTTTCTGAGAGCGGCAAGATTCTTCCCAGAAGAATTACAGGAAACTGTGCTAAGCACCAGAGAGAGCTTACATCAGCTGTAAAGCGTGCTAGACATCTGGCACTTATGCCTTACGTAGCTGAGTAATCAGTAATAAGACAAACAATAGAGACACTTTTTAGAAGAGATTCTAAAAAGTGTCTTTTTTATGCTCAAAAAGAACAGTAAAAGCCTACAAGAAGTCTTCAGTTTTTTGAGATAAATTGTCTATTTCGACAAAATGAGAAATCTTCTTAATTAATTTGTTAATTTTTTGACATCCATATGGTATAGTATGTAATGGCTATTTTACAGATTGTTTATAATTAGAAAGGGAAGCGAAATGGCGAATCATGAATTCACACAGTGGGATGGCTTCGTAGGTCGCGTTTGGAAGGACAACGTTGATGTGCGTGATTTCATCCAGAACAACTATACTCCATATGATGGAGATGAATCTTTCTTAGCAGGTCCTACAGAGGCTACCAACAAGCTTTGGGGCAAGCTTCAGGAGCTTCAGGCACAGGAGAGAGCAAAGGGCGGTGTCCTTGATATGGATACAGACATCGTATCTTCACTTACTTCTCATGGTGCAGGCTACATTTCAGAGGAAACAAAGGATTTAGAGCAGATTGTTGGTCTTCAGACTGACAAGCCACTTAAGAGAGCATTCATGCCTTTCGGTGGTATCACAATGGCAGAGCAGTCATGCAGAATGTATGGCTATGAGCCAAGTGAGAGGCTCCACGAGATCTTTACAAAATATCACAAGACACACAACCAGGGTGTATTTGATATCTACACACCTGAGATGAAGAAGGCACGTCACAACAAGATCCTTACAGGTCTTCCTGATACATACGGACGTGGACGTATCGTTGGCGATTACAGAAGAGTTGCTCTTTACGGTATTGACTACCTTATCGAGAAGAAGCAGGCTGATTTCGCAGCAACAGAGCGTCAGGGTATGCGTCGCTATGATTTCCAGCTTCGTGAGGAGATCACAGACCAGATCAATGCTCTTAAGGGCATGAAGGAAATGGCAGCTATTTACGGTATCGATATTTCAAAGCCTGCAGGAACTGCCAAGGAAGCTGTACAGTGGCTCTACTTCGGATATCTTGCAGCTATCAAGACACAGAATGGTGCTGCAATGTCAGTAGGACGTGTTTCTACATTCCTTGATATCTACTTCTCACGTGACCTTGCAAAGGGTATCATCACTGAGGAAGAGGCACAGGAGATCATCGACCACTTCACAATGAAGTGCCGTATGGTCAAGTTTGCTCGTATCGAGTCTTACAACCAGCTCTTCTCAGGCGATCCTGTTTGGGCTACTCTTGAGGTTGGTGGTATCGGTCTTGACGGACGTCACCAGGTTACAAGAACCTGCTACAGATTCCTTCATACACTTGAGAACATGGGACCTTCACCTGAGCCTAACCTTACAGTTATGTACTCAAGCCGTCTTCCTGAGAGCTTCAAGAAGTACGCTTCCAAGATCTCAGTTACTACATCTTCAATCCAGTACGAGAACGATGATGTAATGCGTGTTACATGGGGTGATGACTACTCAATCTGCTGCTGTGTATCTGCGACAGAGACAGGTAAGGAGCTTCAGTTCTTCGGTGCTCGTGCTAACCTTGCTAAGTGTCTTCTTTACGCTATCAACGGTGGTGTTGATGAGAAGTCCGGAGATCAGGTTGGACCTGAGTACAAGGCGATCACATCCGAGTACCTTGACTATGATGAGGTTATGAAGAAGTTCGACCAGATGATGGATTGGCTTGCTCACCTCTATGTTGGAACACTTAACATGATCCACTACATGCACGACAAGTACTACTATGAGGCATGCCAGATGGCCCTCATCGATACACATGTACGTCGTTCATTTGCTACAGGTATCGCAGGATTCTCACACTGTGTAGACTCACTTTCAGCAATCAAGTATGCTAAGGTAAAGGCTATCCGTGATGAGAACGGAATTGCTAAGGACTTCGAGATCGAGGGAGATTTCCCTCGCTACGGTAATGATGATGACAGAGCTGATGAGATTGCTATCTGGCTCCTTCGCACATTCATGGGCAAGCTTCGTCACATCCATACCTACAGAGATTCAGAGCCTACAACATCTATCCTTACTATCACATCTAACGTTGTTTATGGTAAGGCTACAGGAGCACTTCCTGACGGACGTCCTGCAGGTGAGCCTCTTTCACCCGGTGCTAACCCTGCATATGGAGCAGAAGTAAATGGTCTTATTGCATCACTTAACTCTGTTGCCAAGCTTCCATACGAAGAGGCCCTTGATGGAATTTCCA
Organism: Butyrivibrio sp.; assembly: GCA_017445665.1. Taxonomy (GTDB): domain Bacteria; phylum Bacillota; class Clostridia; order Lachnospirales; family Lachnospiraceae; genus Butyrivibrio. The sequence goes on from JAFSTR010000142.1 coordinate 3,015, forward strand.
ACACACAGACTATCAACCCCGGTGCTCTTGGACACACTGAGGAAGAGCGTGTAAATAACCTCGTAAATGTACTTGACGGATACTTCGATCAGGGTGCACACCACCTTAACGTCAACGTATTTGGTAAGGAGAAGCTCATCGATGCTATGGAGCATCCTGAGAAGCCTGAGTATGCTAACTTCACTATCCGTGTTTCAGGATATGCTGTTAAGTTCATCGACTTGACTAAGGAGCAGCAGCTCGACGTTATTTCCCGTACTTGCCACGAGGCACTTTGATAAGTACCTGAAATATTGGAGTTTTTGAATGAGTGAAATTATAGGATATGTAAATAAGCTGGAGAGTTTTGGCGCCGTGGATGGACCCGGCGTCAGATATCTCATTTTCCTTAGCGGATGCAGGATGAGATGCGCATTTTGCCACAATCCTGAGACCTGGAAGGAAGGCGAGGGAGAGCAGTATACAGCTGACGATCTTTTAAAGAAGGCGTTGCGTTTTAAACCCTACTGGAAGAACGGCGGCGGTATCACTGTAAGTGGCGGAGAACCACTTCTTCAGATAGATTTTCTGCTGGATTTATTCAGGAAAGCAAAGGCAGCAGGCGTTAATACCTGCATAGATACAGCCGGAGAGCCTTTCACTCATAAAGAGCCTTTTTATTCCAAGTGGAAAGAACTGATGAGCCTTACTGATACGGTTCTTTTGGATATCAAAAATATCGATCCTGAAGCTCACAGGGAGCTGACCGGCGTTGGCAATGACAATATCCTGCAGATGGCAAAAGAGATATCGGATATGGGTATTCCGATTTGGATACGCCATGTGCTGGTTCCGGGAGGCAGTGATAACGATGAGTATCTTCAGCGTACAAGAGAGTTTATAGACACACTCTCTTCTGTACAGAAGGTTGAGGTACTTCCCTATCACACACTTGGTGTTCCGAAATATAAAGAGCTTGGGCTTTCCTATCGCCTTGAAGGCGTGGAATCTCCGACTCAGGACCGCATAGCAAATGCAAAAAAAATCCTAGGTGCAATTTAGCACCTAGGACTTTTTTATTATTTAGTTCAATCAAAGCAGCTTCTTCAGCTCGTCATGTACAAACTGAACCTTAGGTCCGACAATAACCTGAACAGCAGTCTTGGACGGTCTGATAACACCGGCAACACCGGCATTCTTGATAGCCTTCTCATCAACAAGAGTGTAGTCCTTGATCTCTGTACGAAGTCTTGTTGCACAGTAGTCAACTTCTACGATATTGTCTTTTCCGCCAAGTCCTGCAAGAACTCTCTCAGCGATTGCTGTGAAGTCGTCATTTGCAAGCTCGATTTTTTCTTCATCTTCATCCTCGTCATCAGTACGGCCGGGAGTCTTGAGGTCGAACTTGATGATAACGAAACGGAATACGAAGTAGTAAATAACAGCAAATACAAGGCCGATAGGAATAAGGAGCCATGGGTTAACTGCCATAGGAGCCTTGAAGCTAAGGATGTAGTCAACAAGTCCTGCTGAGAAGTTAAATCCAAGTCTTAGAGGAAGCAGTGTACAGATAGCTGCAGAGATACCTGTGAGAATGGCATGTACAAGGTAAAGGCCGGGAGCCATGAACATGAATGCGAACTCAAGGGGCTCTGTGATTCCTGTAAAGATAGAAGCAAGTGATCCTGCAAGAAGAAGGGATGCTGCTGATTTCTTCTTGGAATCCTTGGCTGTGTGATACATTGCAAGTGCGCCGCCCGGAAGACCGAACATCATGATAGGGAAGAAACCTGTCATGTACTGTCCTGTAACACCCTTAACTGCGCCGTCTGCACCTGACCAGAACAGGCCCAGGTCGTTGATACCTGCTGTATCAAACCAGAATACGGCGTTAAGTGCGTGGTGCAGTCCGAGAGGAATAAGTGCACGGTTGAGCATAGCGTAGATACCTGATCCAACTGCGCCAAGGCCAAGGATAGCTGTACCGAAAGCAACCAGGGCTGAGAAGATCACAGGCCATACGAAGTACAGGATAGCTGCTGTAATGGCTGAAACAATCGCTGTAACAATGGCAACAGATCTTTTGCCGCTAAAGAATGCAAGCCAGTCAGGAAGCTTGGTGTCTTTGAATCTGTTGTAGCAGCTTGATCCGATGATACCGGCAAGGATACCGATGAATGCGTTCTGGATCTTACCGAATGCTGCAGGAACTTCTGAAGCGTCAACGCCCTTGTACATTGCAACAGCGCCTGTGCTCAGAAGAGTGGTGATCATCAGGAATGAAACAAGACCTGCCAGAGCGCTGGTTCCGTCGTGGTCTTTAGCCATACCTACCGATACACCGATAGCGAAAAGGATCGGAATCTGATCAATGATCGCCGATGCAGCTTTTATGCAAAATGCTGCCAAAACACTGTTGGCACCCCAACCTGTTGGATCGATCCAATATCCGATACCGTAGAGAATACCTGCTGCTGGAAGAACTGCGACAGGAAGCATCAGAGATTTCCCGATCTTTTGTAGATACTTCATCATACTTTTGTCCTCCTTTATTTATGAATTGCTTTTTCGCAATTACATTCATTTGCTCAGCACGATAGCAGCATCGCCCACTGCTACCTTTCCGCTCTTTTTCTCAAAACTTGAAAACTTGGAATGGTTAGAAATGATCATAGGAGTGATGATATCATAGCCGGCGCTTTTTACGCCCTCAAGATCCACTTCAACAATGAGATCACCTTTTTTAACGGTATCACCCTGTTTTGCATGGATGGTGTAGTGCTGACCTTCAAGCTTGACGGTGTCGATTCCGATATGGACGAGTATTTCAGCTCCGTCATTGGAGTTTATGCAGAATGCATGTCCTGTTGGGAAAAGAGCTATAAGATTACCGTCAGCAGGAGAATAGAACTTACCGTCTGAAGGAATGATAGCAACGCCTTTGCCTACCATTTCCTGCGCGAAGGTATCGTCCTTCACCTGGCTTATAGGTACGATTTCTCCATTAACAGGAGATACAATTGTTATTTTGTTTCCCTGGAAAAGTTTGTCGAATAGACCCATATTGAATTCCCCCCATAAAGCAACACTTCTGATTAATATTTTACCATAAAAAAGAAACGCAAGAAGAAATTATATTTGTTTTTGTTGCATAAATTGGCATATTACAGGAAACGTCTTTTAAACGCCGTTGATTATGTCAGATCATTATTTTGCGAGCGGATTTGAGAACATTGCAAGATCCGTAGGCTGTCCGTCGAGCTCCTTTTTAAAGAACTTAACGGTTCCCGGAATTTCTTTTCCCTCGTCCATTATGAACTCGTTTGATACAGCAAGAATATCGCCGTTCGCATCAAGGATGATCGCAGTAACATTTCCCGGCATCATGTTCTCTTCTGAGTAGATGTTGAAAGGTACTTCGATATAGCCCTCAGAGTCTGTCTGGATGGTCCAATCACTCTCCCAGTATGCGCTCTTGTCAAATACGTTTGGAAGCTCGATCTCGTCCCAGTGGATCTCACCTGTTGGAACATCTTCACAGTAAACTGCCTTTGCAACGGTGTTGCCGGGTCTGATGGCATTTTCATAGAATGAGATGCTTCCGATCTGCTGGCCGTCAACTCCCTTGGGGTAACCCTTGGCTGAAAATGTAACATCTTCATTGTAGAGGTTTGTTATGGCAACAAGCAGACATGCAGTACGTCCGTCAACATACGGAGCAACTGAAATGACGATCCCGTCCATTCCTGTGGGTGAGTACTGTACACCCCAGTTGACCTTATTGTAATCGGTATCAAGAGAATCGAGCATTTTCTGAGTCTCTTCAGAAAGATATGAAGCTGTCTGTGAAGAATCGCTTTCTGAGCTTGAAGTTACCGGCTCATCCGGGGCTTCTGCAGGTTGTGGCTCTTCAGCAACTGAAGTCTCTGCTGCCGGCTCATCACTCGGAGCACTATTTGTTACAGCTGCGTTTGCCTCCTCAAGAATCTCATCGATTGTCATGAAGACCATTCCGTCTGCATCTGTAACATTTGTAATGTAACCGTCTTCAACGTTTATTGTGTACTTCTTTTTACCGTTGCTGAAGGTCATGGATCCGTTGCCGTTTACGATCTTCTTTTTGTAGGATTTGATCTTGCCGAAATCCTTCTCATCGAGATGGGTTGCAATAACTTCCGCAACTTCTGTTTCAATCTCAAACTTATCTGTCATGTACTCGGTGTTGTACTCCACAGCAGACTGATCAGAATCCAGTGATGAAGATACGTTTACATCACAGGCTGTCATTGATGCAACCAGAACGGTTGCACATAAGATACTTACGATTTTTTTAATCACCCTTTTCAAAACTTTAACTCTCCTTTCAAAACACATAACACTTCACGATTCTATCACCTACAGCTTATTGCCGCAACAGTGTATAATTGAATGTGATTACGTTATTGACTTCGGAGGATGCGATGAATAAAAGGTTTGCGCTGTGTCTTATCCTTGCGGCCTTGATGTTTGCTATGACCGGATGTAGCTCTTTTCACATAGATGATTCCAAATACTATTTCTACAGTCCTGAGGATGGTGGGAGTAAACCCCTTGTCATTGTGTTTCACGGCTATGGAGAGGCTGAAAATGCAGGAGAGACCAAGGTTGTCTCGACCCTGACAAACGCGGATGCTCAGGATGTAAGGCCCTGTTATGTACTTGCTCCGCGTATTGCTGACAACACATTTCTGGCCGGATCAAGCAGAGAAGAGCTTTATGCTGATATAAAAGAAATTGCGGATAAACTTGTGGCAGAGGGGAAAGTTGATCCCCACAGGATTTATTGTATGGGCAATTCCTTTGGCGGTCTTGCAACTGTTGAGTTTTTGGAAAGCTATCCTGAGGACGTGGCAGGAGCAATTGTCATGTGCCCGGCGCTGACATATTCCCGGGAGTCAACGGCAGATCTTTCTAAGGTAAAAGACATTCCAATCCGATTTGCGCATGCTGAAAATGACAACGTTATCCCGGTGGATGTAAGCAGATCCGCAGTCATGACGTTAAAAGCCATGGGCGCAGAGGAAGTCAGCCTTACAGAATTTACTGACAGGGAAATGCTCTCAGCAGGAGCTCTTACAGGTTTCCATCAGGCTGATTTTGTAGTGGCAGCAGATGATACTTTTTGGGAATGGCTCTTTTCAAAAAATCTTGACATACAGTAGGGTGACATGCAACATTGATAGAATATGAAGAAAGTGTAAGGGGAAATTGTTATGTTGATCTTGGAAATATCTATTGCTATAGCACTTATTGCTTCTATAGTTTTGCTCATTAGAGAAAGGATTGCTACCAAAAGGGAAAACAGAAAAATGAATCCATGGTATGCAGTCGTTTTAGGCGTAGTTATCGCCTGTGCAATTGTCTACGCGATCGGTTCATTATTCCTGTTCCTGATCACATGGGCAATAGTAGTGAATATGTAAAGACAGGGCGTTATACTATGGAAGAGAAGAGATTTATTAAGGTTTTGATCATAGTAAGCATATTGGCGATCCTGCTCACACTATCGCATTGCATATATGCTTACAGAGCCTATGAAAATTCATCAATAATACATTTGATATCTCAGGAGATCTGGTGATGAAGAGGCAGATAATGGCCATTTTATCGATTGTGTTGGTCGCGACACTGGTAAATGGCTTTATTTATTTTACAGTCACAAAGCGTGTTGGCAATAATTTCAGCGACGCATCTCAGAGGAAGATGATCGATGTATCGCGGTATTTACCTTTTGAGGAGGAGTCTGACCTTGCAAGGGTCGATTCTTCTTTGAGGTTTTCGGAAGGAGACGATCTTCCGGTGCTGGACGGCGCAGCTGCGCTGGTTCCGGTCTATGCTTCGGTCATTGACAACTGCTATCCCAAAGGGAGCGTGACCTACGAGGGTGGAGTTTTTTCCGATGACAATTATTATGGAGAGAACTTTGCGGATGACAGCGTGATGCAGTATCAGAACACGATAAGAGGCTTTGATGCCATGGTTGACGGATCTGTTGATCTGTTTTTTACCGCACATCCGTCCAAAGAGCAGCTGGAATCTGCAGCTGAAAAAGGCGTCGAGCTGGAGCTCGTTCCTGTGGGACTTGAGGCGTTTGTTTTCTTTGTAAATGCCAAGAATCCGGTAGATGGCCTGACGGCTGACCAGATCAGGGAAATCTACACCGGAGGGATCACTTACTGGAATGAAGTCGGTGGCCCTTCGAGACTTATAAATCCGCTGGTCAGAATAAAGGGCTCGGGCTCACAGACCATGATGGAGAAGTTCATGGGAAAAGACATTGTCCTTACCCACAACCCATGGAAGATCCTTGGGGGATCCATTGGGTATTCTTTCAGGTATTACCTCTCGGGAATGGTGGCTGATGATGGTGTTAAGATGCTCGAAGTCGATGGCGTTTATCCCGATGCAGACAATATAAGAAACGGCTCCTATCCGCTGACTGCCAGTTTCTATGTTGTCTATCGCAAGGACAATACTAATGAGAAGGTAAAAGAGCTTGTTGAGTGGATATTGTCTGACGAAGGCCAAAAGCTGATCGAAGAGTGCGGATACGTGGCACTTCCAAGATTGAATGAAAAACTAAATGCAAGTTGAAGTATGCCCAAGTTATAAAAGTTCCTAAAAACAGCCTTTATGGAGCGAAAAAAGGGGTATAATTACAGAAAAACTGTTGGATAAACTCTATTTTTGTACATGGCAAACAAG
>JAFSTR010000143.1 GCA_017445665.1 Butyrivibrio sp.
ATTTTGATACTGCCGAATACTACAAGACATTAAAGAAGACTCTTTATATGGATGAGCTTATCACAAGGCATACAGCCATCATGGATAAGTATGACCGGAAACACGAGGTCGGTCTTATAGTAGACGAATGGGGTACCTGGTATGATGTAGAGCCGGGAACCAATCCGGGATTTTTGTATCAGCAGAATTCTGTCAGAGATGCGCTCGTGGCCGGGATCAACTTAAATATTTTCAACAAGCACTGCGACAGGGTCAAGATGGCCAATATCGCGCAGCTTGCAAATGTCCTTCAGTCAGTGGTCCTTACTGATGGGGATAAGATGATCAAGACGCCTACTTATCATGTGTTTAACATGTACAAGTACCATCAGGATGCAGAGCTGGTTGAGAGCCACATTGATACAGAGCTTATAGGAACCGGTGAGGATATGGTGCCGAACCTGACTGAGTCCGTATCCAGGGATAAAGACGGTATCATAAATATCACGCTGACAAATCTCTCGGCTGACAAAGCTTATGATATCGACTGCATACTTGTGGATGCAAAAGCTGAGTTAGTCAAAGCGCAGATACTGTCCGGCAAAATAAACGATCACAATACTTTTGATGCTCCGGACAGGGTAAAAACAGAGAGCTTTGATAGCATTACGCTAAATAACGGCAATCTTAAATTCACAATTCCTGCCTGCAGCGTTATGCATATTCAGCTAAAACAGTAAAAAAATAAGACCTTAAGCAGCAGCCGTGCTTAAGGTCTTTTCTTTATCATTATGATTATGAAAGCTTGTTAACAGCAAGAGCGAGTCTTGAAACTTTTCTTGAAGCTGTGTTCTTCTTGATAACACCCTTTGACTCAGCCTTGTCGATTGCTGATGTAGCAGCAAGAAGTGCCTTAGCAGCCTCTTCCTTGTTACCGGCCTCAACAGCAGCTCTAACCTTCTTGATCTCAGTCTTAACAGCTGACTTGATCATCTGGTTCTGTGCAGCCTTCTTCTCGTTAACTAAAACTCTCTTCTTGGCAGATTTGATATTAGCCATAATTACCTCCGATTAATAATCTAATGTAATAGTTTGTATTATAATGTTCGTGTGTGCATTAAGCCGGACACGGACAGTTAATGCCACATACGTAGAAATATTTTAGTTGAAAATGATGGCTATGTCAATAGAATTTATGTTATAATTCAGCGTACAACATTTATGAAAGAACATACAGAGGAATAAATTGTGGATCAGAGTAAGATAAGAAATTTTTGTATTGTTGCCCATATTGACCACGGTAAGTCAACACTGGCTGACCGTATGATCGAGAAGACCGGCGTGCTTACGCTAAGAGAGATGCAGGCGCAGGTCCTGGACAACATGGATATAGAGCGTGAGAGAGGTATCACCATCAAGTCCCAGGCTGTAAGAATGATCTATAAAGCTAAGGACGGACAGGAGTATACCTTCAATATGATCGATACCCCCGGGCATGTGGACTTTGGTTATGAGGTTTCAAGATCTCTTGCAGCCTGCGACGGAGCTATTCTGGTAGTTGACGCTACCCAGGGTGTTGAGGCTCAGACCCTTGCCAACGTATACATGGCGCTGGATCATGACCTTGATGTATTCCCTGTTATCAACAAGATCGATCTTCCAAGTGCTATGCCACAGGAAGCTAAGGACGAGATAGAAGATGTAATAGGGATCGAGGCTCAGGATGCACCTCTTATTTCTGCCAAGAACGGCATTGGAATAGAGGAAGTGCTTGAAGCTGTAGTTCATAAGATCCCTGCTCCTGCAGGTGATGCATCAGCTCCCCTTAAGGCCCTTATCTTTGACAGTATCTACGATTCCTACAGAGGAGTTATCGTCTTTGTCAGAGTCAAGGACGGCGTTCTGAAAAAAGGCATGAAGGTGCGCTTCATGGCGACCGGTGCAGAGGCTGAGGTTGTTGAGGTTGGATATTTTGCGCCGGGAAGCTTTGTTCCGGGTGATGATCTCACAGCGGGAGAGGTTGGCTATTTTACAGCTTCGATCAAGAACATTCAGGATACCCGTGTCGGTGATACTGTGACTGATTCCGCAAGACCTTGTGCAGAGGCCCTTCCGGGATACAAGAAGGTTATGCCCATGGTTTACTGCGGTCTTTACCCTGCAGATTCGGCACATTATTCAGATCTTCGTGACGCTTTGGAGAAACTCCAGCTCAATGATGCTTCTCTTTTCTATGAGCCCGAGACATCCCAGGCTCTTGGATTCGGCTTCAGAGCGGGTTTCCTTGGACTTCTTCACCTTGAGGTTGTGCAGGAGAGACTTGAGAGGGAGTATGATCTGAATCTTGTCACAACAGCACCTTCCGTTGTTTACAAGGTTCACAAGACCGACGGAGAGGTCTTTGACCTTACAAATCCTACTAACCTTCCGGATCCGTCAGAGATAGATTACATGGAAGAACCCATAGTAAACGGCGAGATCATGGTTACAACAGATTATGTCGGTGCCATCATGCAGCTTTGCCAGGAGAGACGAGGCAAATACCTTAGCACTGATTATATAGAACAGACAAGAGCGATCCTTAAGTATGAACTTCCGCTCAACGAGATCATCTACGATTTCTTTGATGCGCTTAAGTCAAGGTCCAGAGGTTATGCGTCCTTTGACTATGAGCTCAAGGGCTATGAGAAGTCAGACCTTGTCAAGCTTGATATTCTCATTAACAGAGAGGAAGTCGATGCCCTCTCCTTCATCGTGCACAAGGACGGAGCCTACGAGCGCGGCCGTAAGATGTGCGAGAAGTTAAAAGAGGAGATACCGAGGCACCTGTTTGAGATCCCTATCCAGGCATCTGTCGGAGGAAAGGTCATCGCCCGTGAGACGGTCAAGGCCTACCGTAAGGATGTCCTTGCAAAATGTTATGGTGGTGATATCACCCGTAAGAAGAAACTCCTTGAGAAGCAGAAGGAAGGTAAGAAGAAGATGCGCCAGATCGGTAACGTTGAAGTTCCGCAGTCCGCATTCCTTAGCGTCTTAAAGCTCGATAACACTGATTGACCGGGG
>JAFSTR010000144.1 GCA_017445665.1 Butyrivibrio sp.
AGAGCAGAAAGCGTTCTCCAAAAAGCTCTGCTCGCGAATTCCAAGTCTGCAGTACTTCTTGATATCAGACGGAGTCATCTCTGAATTAAAGCGTATCTCAGTGCCCTTAAATCTCTCTTCCTGAGCTAGTCTGGCCTTCATGACGCGCTCTCTTATGGTTTTACTGGATTCATTTACCCGCTTTGTCTTTTCCGTAAGGTCAGAAATATCAACCCTTGGCGCCTCTACGCAGATATCAATTCTATCTAATATCGGGCCGGAAATATGGCCAAGGTAGCGCCTTATCTCATTAGGCGAGCACTTGCACCTGTTCCTGTCCGGATAATAACCGCAGGGACAAGGATTTAGGGCACCTACAAGCTGAAAGTCCGATGGATAGGTGAACTTTCCCTTAGTCCTTACAATATTTACTTTTCTGTCCTCAATTGGCTGTCTTAGCAGATCAAGCTTTGCTCTTGGAAACTCTGGCATTTCATCCAGGAAAAGAACTCCTCTGTGAGCCATGGAAATGACTCCGGGATGAGGAATATTGCCGCCTCCGGTAAGGGCGGTCTCAGTAATTAAATGATGAGGGCTCATAAATGGGCGCCTGGTTATCAAGGCATCATTCTTGCCCAGCATTCCTGCGACGGAATAAATCGTTGATACTTCAAGGCTTTCCTGTAGTGATAAAGGCGGAAGTATCGTCGGAAGTCTCTTAGCCACCATACTCTTTCCGGAACCTGGCGGCCCAACGATCAGAATATGGTGGAAACCCGCTGCAGCAACTTCTACAGCTCTTTTAACAGCAGCCTGTCCGTTAATATCGGCAAAATCAAGGTTGGTATCATCATATTCACTCTTTCTGAAAAGTTCCTTAATATCAACAATAGTCGGGCTTATAAGCAAATCCCTCTCATTATCTTCAGCGCACAGATACGCTACCGCCTCCTGAAGGGATGAAACACCGATTATCCTGATGCCATCGATAACCGCTCCCTCCCTTGCATTACTCTGTGGTAAAAGAACTGTCTTAAAGCCTGATTCTTTGGCTTTAATTACAATCGGAAGCGTCCCGTTAATGTACTTAACTTCGCCGTCAAGGCCAAGCTCTCCCAGCACCATAATGTCTTTGAGCCGATCCTCTGCAATTTCCCCCATGGCAGTCAGAATACCTATAGCCACAGGCAGATCCACGATCACGCCTTCTTTCTTGATATCTGCAGGAGATAAATTGATTGTTATCTTGGAAGCAGGAATCTTGTAGCCAAGATTTTTGAGGGCTACTCTCACTCTTTCGCCGGCTTCCCGAACTTCTCCGCTCATGAAGCCAACCATATTAAAGCCAGGAAGTCCGTCCGACACATCCACTTCTACCTGCATGAGGTAAGAGGAAATGCCGTGCACAGCCCCTGAAACAATTGAACTAAACATATATATCCTTTCTAGACTTAAATATTTTGCATAGACATAAAAAATCGACCTGCCTATTTTATAGCAGGTCGATCTGAAAAATCTTTGCGATTTTCTTAAGATTTCTTTAAGATTTTCTTAAGATGGAGTTTTTGTAGATTTTCTCAACATCTACAGCAGCAAGTGGTCTGATTCTTGAGAGTTTAAGCGTATCGTTCATAGTTGCATCAAGTGCAAGTGCCTTGATGTCTTCATCTGAAGGATCAACTCCAAGATCAGTCAAACTAACTGGCATATCAATAGATTTAAAGAAAGTTACTGTCTTTTCGATTCCGGCAAGAGCTGCTGCTTCGTCGTTTTCTTCAGCAACATTCCAGACTTTACGAGCAAATCTGGCAAATCTTGGAATTGCGCCCTTATACAGCTCTTTTGCCCAAGCACCCCATACCGCAGAAAGTGAAGCCCCGTGAGTTACGTCATACTTGGCAGAAAGAGCATGTCCGAGCTTGTGAACTGAGAAGTCCTTGCCTCTTCCGCACTCTGTAAGGTTGTTGTGAGAAAGGCTTGATGCCCAGAACACCTCACTCATAGCATCGTAGTCTGATGGATCAGCAACAATAATCGCGCCATTCTTAATAACTGTTCTAAGAAGTCCTTCTGCAATCTCATCTGTCATATCGCAG
>JAFSTR010000145.1 GCA_017445665.1 Butyrivibrio sp.
ACAGTTTGACACATTTTGAAAAGCAAAATGTGTCAAACTGTAACGTCCCCACTGACACAAACTGTAACGTCCCCACTGACACAAACTGAAACGTCCCCACTGACTCGCCCATGTATTGCCAATATATGTTATACTGAAAAGACAACCTAAGGTTTGTTTTGAATTTGCAAGGCAGGTAATATTTATGAATAATGAAGAATTCAATCTGGAACAGGAACATTTAACAGCTACGTATAACAAGCTTCTTAATATGAAGAAAGACCTGGAAGACAAGATCGTATCCCTGGACGAAAAGGCCATGGAGGAAAAGAATGATATCCGTGACAACCTTCGTTTCGACTATGCGGATGACGAGACATCCTTTGAGACTCTGGGTGAGATTGAAGTCTGGAACAGGTATATCGACTCCTACAATGTAGAGGTCAATTCTCTGGGAAGACGCCTTAACACAATAACAAAACTGCTTGAGTCGCCTTACTTTGCCAAGGTAACTCTTCAGTTTGACCCATCAGAGGAGCCTGAGAGCTACTATATAGGCCGTGCATCGATCTCCGAGAACAGATATCAGCAGATGATAATTGACTGGAGATCTCCGATCGCCGAAGTTTACTACAACCAGGAAAACGGCCATACGCACTACTCTGTCGATGATCGTGAGATTCCGGTGGATCTTAAGCTCCGTCGCCAGTTTGACCTTACCAAGAATAAACTCAACGCATATTTTGATACACAGATTGCAATTGAAGACCCGATGCTTCTTGCCTCTCTTTCACAGACCAGGTCTGACAAGATGCAGGCGATCACTGCAACCATTCAGAAGGAACAGAACACCATCATCAGATACCCGGACGTTCCGGTTCTCCTTGTTGACGGTATCGCAGGTAGCGGCAAGACTTCTGTACTGCTCCAGCGTATTGCATATCTCTTTTACCAAAAGAGAAACACCTTAAGGCCGGATCAGGTGTGTCTCATGACACTTAATCCTGTGTTCAGGGACTACATCGACAACGTACTTCCTGACCTTGGCGAGAGCAATCCTGTTACTGTGACCTGGCAGGAGTTCCTCACCAAGCTACATGTGCCCTGTGGTGATAATTCTCAGGATTATACAGACCCTGAGAGTCTGGAGCTGATAAGGGACGGGTTACTTAGCCTTGTTCCTGAAGAAGATGATTTCTTTGATGTTAAGCAGAAGGAAAAGCTCGTTCTGTCAAAGAGCGATATCCTGTCTGTGGTAAGACATTTTGATAAATTCCCTATGGGTGTGCGCCTCATCCAGATCGCATCGGATGAGCTCGAGCAGAGGGCCAAGAATTCACTAAGAAATATGGATAATGACAACGGCGAAGAATCTGAAAGTGCTCCGGGTTCTGAGAAAGCCGAGGACAACCTTATAGAGAACGACTTCGGCGGAGCCCTCAGCAACATCAGGCACTGCAGCTGGGTAAATGTCAAGCACGTAGCCCAGAGGATCCTCGGAAGAGATGACATCACTGCTGCCGAGTGGCTCTACACCAAGATTCTCCTGACCGGCATCTGCGATAAAAACATGCGCTATGTCATGGTCGATGAGATCCAGGACTACACCATGGCTCAGCTTCAGGTTCTTTTCAAGTACTATCCAAATGCACGCTTCATGCTGCTTGGAGATGAGTTTCAGTCAATCCGCAGAGGAACTCTGACCTTTGGTGCTATTGAAGATTTTGCAAAGTCAGAGAATAAGTCTTTTGCCCTGCTGCCTCTTATGACCAGTTACAGATGCTCGCCCGAGATCACGGACAAGTTTGCTTCCATACTCCCGGATGCCAAGAAGATGCTGGTTTCCTCAGTTAAGCGTCCCGGGGAAAAGACCTTTAGCAAGGCATGCCGTTCTGACAAAGAGTATTATGCAGAGCTTAAAAAGCTTATAAAAGAATATTCAGAGATGGATGGACTTACTGCAGTTATCTGCAGGAATCCTCTAAGTATAGATAAGATCATTTCCGCGCTTGGCAAGGATGCGCCTTCTGAGATAACTCTTCAGGATGCCCTCCCTGAGAGCGGAGCCTTCCTTATTGAGCTGGCACTGGCCAAGGGCCTTGAGTTCGACCATGTAATCCTGGCTGATGCCGATGCGGATAATTATCCAAACGATGAGATTGGTGATCACTGCCTGTACACTGCTATGTCAAGGGCAACTCAGCATCTGGCTGTTCTGGCTAAAGGAAAACTTGCCGAGAAAGCATAAATGAACCCTGGGGACGGAGTCAAGGGCTCACTTTTCGAGAAGGAAAACGCAGTATTGGTGCGATTCTTTTTTGAAAAATGAGCCCTTGACTCCGTCCCCAGGGTTCATTTTCAGTTTTCAACTACTATATCAATATCTCCGGACCCTGTCCTGATAACGCAATTCCCACCGTTACCATCGCTTGGAACCTTCACATCACCGCTTCCTGCCTTTGCATCAAAGGACTTGGCTGTCTTAACCGATCCGGTAACATCTCCGCTTCCGGTCTTGAAGTTCATTCCAAGACTGTCACATCTCTTAAGGAAGATGTCACCACTTCCTGTTGCAGCTTCCAGGGATGCTGAAGCAAGAACATCCGTCAGGAATAATTTTCCGCTGCTGCTTTTTGCAAAAAAGTCTCTTGAGCATTCAAGGTTCTCTACTGAAATATCTCCGCTTCCCACATTGATCTCAGCTGATTTGCATCTGGACTCAGAGAGCCACAGCTGTCCGCTGCCGAGCTTAGCATTTATCTCTTCAGCCTTAACCCTGGAGATATAACCATTTCCACTTCCCATGGTCACATTGACATCTCTAAAGGCGAAAGCATCTTCCATCTTGACATCTCCGCTTCCGATGTGAACTTTGAGATTCTGATATTCATCCTCAGGAAGATAAAGCTCGGATGTGAAATCATCTATTGCAAAGAGACCATCGAAATTCATAACACGGTTATCTGATCTTTCCTCAATCTTCAAAGTCTTGCCACTTACAGAAACGTTGAACCTGACCTTGTCGTTCTCACCACAGATAAGATACGCCTTGTTGTTGTCAGACTTACTGATCTGAAGATTCTGATCCCCTATTGAGATATCAATATTCTCAAAGTCTTCTGTTATGTCTTTTGTCACAGCTTCGTACTGATTACGAACCACAGATTCTTTAATATCTCCTGCAGCTGCTCTGAAAGATGCAGCTGCCATTACAAGACCAACCACAAGCATAAGTGATGCAACTATAATCGCAATCTTTTTTTCAATTCTCATCTGCTCTACCTCCTACAAACATCTTCTTTATACCAACCGCCATCTTCTTGCTCAAAAAAAGCATTCCTCTTGTCACCTGATTAAATCCAAAGAACAGTAAAATCCCAAGTCCAATCAGTGCCATTCCGCATCCGATAAAAAATGTCATTACCGGAACGCCTCCTGTCTGAATAATAGCTCCAATAACTCCTGCAATTCCGCTTACGAATACCGAAAGATCTATCACATAAAGCGAAAGAATTATTATCCAGAAGCACAGATACAGCACCAGACAAACAACAATAAATGATAGAAGCAGCGGAAGCCAAACCGGAGATCCCAGGATCAGCAGAACGATCTCCCATGCTCTGAATGATCTCTTAGGTGTGATCTTCTCTTTTACAATCCTTGTTATCGGAATCTCCTCAAGGATCTTACTCCTGATCTCTTCTATACTTCCAAGTGCAGCAACCGCTTCCTCTTCAGGCATTCCGTCTTCTATGCGGTCATCGATCATCTCTGTATAG
>JAFSTR010000017.1 GCA_017445665.1 Butyrivibrio sp.
ACCCTTCACTATGTATTCGGTATCCACATGAAAGTCACACTGCCCATGTATCACATCGCAGGTGCCTTTGGATTTGGAGTTCTCACCTATTACCTTATCAGGAACATTCGTAAAAAAGATATCTCTGAATCCGGTATGATCCAGATGCTTGGTATGTTTGTCTTCGGACTTGCACAATTTATACATCTCGGAATCTACTATTTAGCCAAAAAACAATATATTCCAAATGCCAACTTTTTAAGCATAATGATCCTTGATGTCGGCTGCCTGTTCTTTGTTCTATGCCAGCTGGCCAATTATCTGGTGTTTATCACCAGTGCCTATGCCCAGAGACAGGAATACGCATCACTGACGCACCTGGCATATGCCGACGGCCTTACAAGTCTTCCCAACAGGGCACGGGCTGACAAGATACTGCAGGATCTGGAAAAAACAAATCTTGATTACTGTATTATTTCCATAGACCTTAATGGATTAAAGACGGTAAACGATGAATTCGGACATCCTTCAGGAGATAAATACATAAAAGACTTTGCCAAGGTTCTTACCACTACTTTCGACGGAGTCGGATTCTGCGCGAGGATAGGCGGAGATGAATTCCTTGTTGTACTGGAGGAATCAAGTGTAAAAGATGTCGATGCACTCCTTGGCAGGATGAACAGTGCTCTCAACGTAATGAATGCCCTATACTCCGAGTATCGCAGAAGTGTCGCAACAGGATATGCATTCAGACATGAATGCCCGGATGAAGCCACTTCTCACGAGGTCTACCTTTTGGCTGACCAGCGGATGTATGAGCTTAAAAGAAAGATGCATGAAGAACTCGGGATACACAACAGACTTTAACAAAAAAGCTCCGTTGCAATGTGGCAACGGAGCTTTGATATTTATATCTTCATGGCTATATCCCATGCTCCCCAGATAGCTGAGCGAATGTTTCCAACCTTTTGGCAATCGCCGAGGAGGTGTACATTCTTAGCTGCCTGAAGCAGAGGGGTCGGATGATATCCAACCGACATGATCACACTGTCAGCAGGAAGTGTTATCGTTCTTCCATCCTTTAAGTTAACATCAACACTCTTTTCACTGATCTGCTTAACACCTGCATTGAGATATACAGGAACCTTGTTTGTCTTGAAGCAGTCACGAAGGTAACTTGTGTTAGCAAGGCACATATTCTTAACTGCAATAAGATCATCCTTCATCTCAACAATCTGAGGGTTCTTGCCCTTTCTGAACAGATCAAGTGCAATCTCGCAGCCTGTAAGACCACCACCGATGATAACAACATCGTTTCCTACGCTCTTCTTGCCAAGAAGGTAATCTGTGGCATCCATAGCATACTCAGCTGCTCCCGGGATCGGGATCTTGTTGGCCTCAGCACCTGTTGCGATAATGTACTCGTCAGCTGCCGGAAGTGAATCAGGTCTTACCTCGTAGTTGAAGTGGATCTTGACACCGAGCTTTTTAAGCTGATGCTTTTGCCATGCAATGAGCTGTTTGTCCTTCTCCTTGAACTCAGGAGCTGCTGCTGCGATGAACACGCCGCCAAGCTCATCTGTCTTTTCGTAGATCTCAGGAATATGGCCGCGAAGAGCAAGGATCCTTGCTGCTTCCATACCGCCCACGCCGCCGCCGATGATGGCAACCTTCTTGGGTGAATCGGTAGGTTTAACCTTGTATTTCCTGGACTGCATGCTGCGTGGATTGACCGCACACTTACACATTCCTGCAGACTCTGAAAGATCCTGATCATTGGCTGTTCCATTGTGCTTGGTAAGGTTAAAGCAGGCTGAATGACAGCAGATACATGGACGGATCTCCTCCTCCATACCTCTCTTAAGCTTTGAAACCCACTTAGGATCAGCAAGGAACTGCCTTCCGACAGCCATAGCATCGATGCCGCCTTCTCTGATGGCTGCTGCGCCAACATCCGGCTCCATCTTACCTGCGCATACAACAGGAATATCGACAAACTTCTTGATGTGTTCAACATCCTCAAGGTTACAGTTCTGAGGCATGTACTGCGGTGGATGTGCCCAGTACCACGCGTCGTAGGTACCGTTGTCACAGTTGAGCATATCGTAGCCGGCATCCTGAAGATACTTGGCTGCGCGCTCTGACTCTTCCATATCTCTTCCGATCTCTTCGAAGTCCTCACCAGGCATAGCTCCATACTGGAAAGCCTTGGTCATGGATCTTACGGAATATCTGAGAGAAACAGGGAAGTCCTCTCCGCATTTTTTCTTGATCTCTTTTACAATCTCTACAGCGAAACGATAACGGTTCTCAAATGATCCGCCGTAGTCGTCAGTACGTTTGTTGGTGTACTTAAGTGTGAACTGGTCAAGGAGGTATCCCTCGTGAACAGCATGCACTTCAACACCGTCAACTCCGGCTTCCTTGCACAGTCTTGCTGTCTCGCCGAATGCATAGATGATGTCTTTGATCTCTTTTTCCGTGATAGCACGTGTTGTAACGTCATCAGCCCAACGGTTGGGAAGAACTGAAGGCGCCGCTGTAAGATACTCAGCATCAATATAAGGCTTAGCAAGTGTGTTAAGAGCCTTATTCTTGGCAAGAAGTGCAAGCGGAGCTGTAAGGGCAAAAGACCTGCCGAATCCCGCTGTCATCTGCACAAACATCTTGGCTCCCGTAGCATGGAGTTCATCCATGAAGTCAGCCAGTTCACTGAATTTGCGCTTGTTCTGGTAAAGCCATTTTCCGCCGAGCATGTCTTTTACCGGTGCGATACCGGGAATAACAAGTCCGCAGTCATGCTTGGCAATCTTAAGCAGAAGCTTTGCTGCCTCTTTGTCGAAATGGCTTCCGCCGGGTTCCATCCAGCCGAAGATACATGTGCCACCCATTGGCGCAAGGACAATCCTGTTCTTGATCTCAAGATTGCCAATCTTCCAGGGAGTGAACAATGATTCATATTCCTGTTTCATGTAGCCGATTCCTTTCAATTATTTTTTATTTTTTCCAAGATGCAACTCGCGCATGCCCTCAACCTCATCACAGACCGGCTTCATGCTGCAGTGACCGCAGTCCGTTGGCAGTCCGTCCAGAATGTGAGTCAGTGTCCTTGTTATGGCATCTACTTTGTCTGCATTTGGCATAAGAGCTTCCACCAGCTCTTTTTCTGTAATGAAAATAACCCTGACCTTCTTCACCTGCTCAAGCTCTTTGTACTTGGCAATATAGGAGGCTCCGACACGGGCAAAGTTCATCCCCTGCTTCAGGGCACCTTTTGAGATGCGGACCTGTTCCTGATTACTCTGGGAGGATACCCTGACCATGTAACCTTCAGGAAAAACATGGTATCTTACAAACTCAAGGTTCCTTATGGCCTGGAAGGCCTTCTCCTGATCCTGTTCCTCTCCCAGATCACCGGTCTCAAGGATTACGATCCTGGCAAAAGCAGTACCCGCGGTCATCTCGGAAATGTCTTTTCCATAAACCACAACCTCGTCCTCTGCCACCTTCCCTGAAGTGGTCACACAGGTGTAGTTGACCGAAGGAAGCCCTGCTCCTCCAAGCTCAAGTGCTGCATCTCTTTGCATGATGAACTCAGTGTTATCAAGGCATTTCCAGGGGGATGTCTTTTCATAGGAAAAGACCTTTCCCTGTGCCTTACTCAGTACCTCGCCCGTCACATCGATCAAATTATCATATAACTTCATAAACTACTCTCCGATCAGAACTTAATATCCGCTTTCTTGCGATCAAAAATCCTGTTTACCTGTGTGTATGCCCAGGCCATAAGCTTCTGATCAAGATTCCAGAAATATATGACAAAGAGTACCCCTGTGATAATGGTAAGGATTTTTATTATCTTTAGAATGATCTTAATAGTCTTACTCATCCTTAATAAGTCCTTTCACTTATTACTTAGCAAGGCCTTTCTGTCTTGCATACTCAGCAGCTCCAAGTGCTCCCATAAGCTGAGGATCGATTGAAAGATCAACAACCTTGAGCTTAAGTACCTGCTCGATAGCAGCCTTAAGTCCGGCATTCTTGGCACATCCGCCTGTAAGTGTGATGGAATCTGTAGCGCCGGCCTTCTTGGACATTACAAAGCATCTCTTTGCAACAGCCATCTCGATACCTGCTGCGATCTCATCCATAGGCTTTCCTTCACCAACAAGAGTTATAACCTCAGACTCAGCGAAAACAGTACACTGAGCTGTGATAGGAATAACGTTCTTGGCTGAGAGTGAGAGATTTGAGAACTGCTCAAGGCTCATCTCAAAGGAACGTGCCATAGCTTCGAAGAAACGGCCTGTTCCTGCTGCACACTTATCGTTCATGGCAAAGTTCTTAACTGTTCCGTCTGTATCAATTGAAATACCCTTAACGTCCTGTCCACCGATATCGATGATAGCCTTAACTGAAGGGTTTGTTACATGTACGCCCATAGCGTGGCAAGAAATCTCAGAAATGTTCTCATCAGCAAAAGGAACCTTATTACGTCCGTATCCTGTACCGATGAGGTACTCAAGGTCCTTGGAGCTGCTAAGTCCATCAACCTGATCGATAACTTCCTTCATAGCGATCTCTGCTGATTCCTGAGCAATGATCTTACTCTTAACAGTTGTTCCGGCAACCATCTTGCCGGTCTCATCAACAATTACAGCCTTTGTATATGTTGATCCTACGTCACATCCACCGAAATATTTCATTTAAAAAATCCCTCCTAAAAAGTATTTATTTATCACCATGTTGTGTCATCTTCGAAATCCAGCAGTGACGGATCAACCGGTTCTGCTTTCATAACAGTTCTCATGAATTCGTTAAATTCAGATCTCATATCCTTACGGGATACGGTTCTCGGATCCATAAGGTCGTGGCTGCACCACAAAAGCTTTATACCTCTCTCCCTTGCCTGATCTTCAAACAATCCCTGAACTGTAGCCATGTTCTTGCAGGATACGTGCTGATACATAAGAACGAAATCAACATTCCATGCTTCGCATTGTCTCCAGAGCTCTGTAACAACGTGGTCATATCCACCGTTGGTATGCCTTCTCATTACCATTCTCTCGTAGAGTCTTGAAAGATCCTTAAGAGCTTCTTCCTTGTCCTCTGTCTCGAGCGGCTTGGTGAAGTTCAGTGACTCCATCTCTACCAGGATATCTACGCCCCAGCAGTTAGCTGCCCAGTTGGAGAAGTTTGCATAGTAGTGAGCAGGTATTGACCAAACGATCGCTCTGTATTTCATCTTGCCGCGCCATGCTTCATCTCTGTTCTCGTAAGCCTTGAGCATGAGCTTATCAACCTTCTTGAAGGTTGAGATGATCCTCGGGTCGAGACCGCCGTCCATCTCGTAGTTCCACTTGCGGAACAGCTCGTAGCATGGTCCGATGAGCTGAGGATGAGGAGTCTGGTTGATCTCCCACTTCTGAAGCTCATATCTGGTCTCTTCATTAAATCTCTTCATAGCTGCGAAGTAAGCATCCCAGTTCCACTTCGCACCTGTATTATCTTCGATAAACTTGATGCAGCCCTTAATGTCTTTTACCGCTGCATCCATTATTGACTCATCTTCATATCTTACCGGGAAAGCCAGGTGATATGTAGGCAGGTCCTTGAATCTGCGGCTTGTATAAGATGATGCCATTACCGATCCGTCACAGGGCATTGAGCTTGAAATGAAGCATGCTCCCATGTGAGGAAGTGCATCCACGACTACCGCGCCGCATTCTGATGAAGGAACAGGGCAGGTGTCTGAAGGAAGTCCATAGGACTCAATAGCATCAATGTATGGCATACATGCCAGCTGATCGATCTCAGAGAGAAGGAATACGGGCATCAGCTGATACGGTATTCCGATGAGGTCAGGGAAGCCTGCCATGATCTGGGACATTGTCATCTCATCGAAAAGAACTATCTTCTTGGAAAGATCTGTGCTGTTACCAACCTTCTGATCTGCCTTCATAAGAAGAACCAGGTTCTCTGCAACATATCTGAATATCGCGTAGATGAGCTCGTGATGCATCTTGAGAGCTCTTCCTCTAAGGCCCATGGTGTTCTTGTCCATAAAGGAGTGACAGCAGAAGTATGAGATCATCCATCTGTAATGTGTTGCTCCCATAAGGGCCGGTACCAGATCTTTTGAGAAGGTTGCAAGAAGCATTCCCCACATTCTGGTCCACTCATAGAAATCAACTCCGGTGTCTTTAACACCTCTCCACTCACGTCTTACTGTGGCCATCTTGCCGTTGGCATAGAGCTTACC